>JBCCEO010000131.1:0-13702 GCA_039030255.1 Planctomycetota bacterium
CTCCTTAGGGTCCCAACCCCAAAATCGCCCCCAGCTGTCGTCCGCCCAGAGTCCGCCTAGGACGGTGCCAACGAAACTGAAGAAGATGCCAAAGCAGATGGCCCCGTAGCACATGCCATACATATCCCGCTGCAATTGTTTAGATTCTTGCGGCCGCTCCTGGGCAGATTTTCGATCGTAGCCTGTGTAAATACGATGCACTACCATGCAAATCCCTATGACTCCAGCCAAGTACGTAGCCGAATAACCCAAGGTGACCGTAACAACATGGGTCGACAACCAAAATTGCGTGTCAAGGACAGCTTGAAGAACCGGCATCGTGTCGCCCGAATCGAGGAACCTGGCGACGCTAAGGCTCAAAGCACCAATGAGTCCTGCCGTGAGGTTTGCAACACCTCTTGGAAAAATAGCTTCGAACACGAGACCAGCCAGAACACAGGCCCAGCCTATGAAGACGGAGGCTGAATAGAGGTTGATAACTGGGGCGCGGCCAGAGATGTAAATTCGAGAAAGGATCGCAATGGTGTGGATCACCAGGGCACCGACTAGCAGCCAAAATGTTGCACTTCTGAGTCCATCGATACGAATGATAAAGCCGGCGAAACCAAGCACAATTGCCAGAACGTAGAGTCCAACACCTTGGCCCGTTGCGTTGAAGTTATTCAGCCATTTCTCGGCCGAAACGCGAGGCAGGCTCGGTTCAGCAAGCGGAGTGGCGGCAAGTTGACTTCCGTAATCACGAATCGCCTTGTTTAGCGCACGCGTATCATCCTGCCGGTGGGCATTCAGAATCTCGGCGAAGGCATCAACGGACTCGTTCCTAGTTTCGTCCTCCATTCGCATGAGGATGCCTAAGATTTCCTTGAATCGAGCTGGCCCATAGGCTTGCCAAGTCGCGTCTACCATACTCTCTTTGGTAGCCTCGCCCGCAGGGGGAATCATTGCTGGCGGGCGCCCGGATTCAAGTTGTTGCATCACTTCAAAGATCTGCATGATACTTTGATTGAATTTCTCCTGGCCGACATCCAGCGAAGGTACAGGTGGATCGGAGTAGCTGTAGGAAATCAGCGAGTACAGGTTGATCTTGCCATTCAGCTTGGCAAGCTTTTGCTGGACGAAATTCAATTCTTGGTTGCGATATCCTCGAACTTCCTGGCTAAGTTTGGCGAGGTTGGGTTCAAGCTCCGACAGCGAGTACCGCGAGTTTTCTCGATTTGGATCCAGATCCATGAAGTTCTTAACTGAAGGGCTGTAGATCCGAAAAATCTCAGCTTCTTTGACCCAGTCTTTTCCAGCCATGACGCCTAGAAGCCACTCGTTAGCATTATGCTTGACGCCGTCCTTGTCGGTGACTCTTGGGGTCGCTCCAAAGATCGGTTCGGCAAGCTGCTGCAATAGATTGCGGGCTACCGTATCAAAGGCTTTGATGCGGCCTTCATGCTGTACAGGAAACGAGGCGACGGCATCCCAATCTACGCTGCTTGCGGGGTAACCTCGGCTTCGAGCGCTCGATAAGCCGATGATTGCAGGCAATAAGATTCCGATACCGGCGTAAACTAGTCGTTCGTTGAAGTTCTTTCTTTTCGTCGAGTTTTCGCGGCGTTCGCGTTCGAATCGCTTGGCAAATCGAAGGAATGTTCCCCCGAAGTGCGCAGCCATTCCCCAGAATGCCATCATGCAGCAGACATAGGGGATAACCCATCCAGCATTGGCTACGACTTGAAGTCCTGTTGTTTCGATCGTGCGCTCATCGCTAATTGGGATCTTGTTGTAGCGACTTTGATAGAAAGTTTCTCCACGGTAGCGGATGGGATTATTCATCCAGGCCTTATCTTCCTGACTTACTCCGGTTTCTCGATCAGTAATCACAATTACCGAAGAGTAGTCCCGCGCGGTGGCAGATCCACTGTAGTTGATTCTTTCAACATCCTTAAGGTAGACGTCATAGGGCTTGCGTTCCTGGCGATAGCGAATGGCCATTTCAAAAGAGCGTCCGTCAATCTCTGCTGTTTCACGTTGATCTGACATCAAGCCGGCAAACATCTGCCCTCGGTCGTTTCGGTCTTGCGTTAGCAAGTAGGTTCCTAGCGGCTGGTCGGATTCGCGGTCTATTAGCTCTAGGTAAGCTGCAGCAATGTTGGTGTCATCCATCACCGCGCCACCAATTGGCGGTCGCGATACCGCACGCATTTGCAATCCCCAGCCAGTCGTGGCTAGGTTGGGCTCAGAGCCGATTGGTGCTTGCGTGCTGTTTTTGAAAAACTTTAGGATTCGAACTTTACACGGCAGCGCATCTTCATCAATTATTTCCTCGGTGTTGCCATAACGCCTGATCATGGATTCTGGGATTGCGTAAACGACGTCCTCTTCGGAATCACTTGTGTCGATTAACGCAATTTCGATCTGGTCTTCGATAACGGCTAGATTGGTCTTGGTGCCCTCGGCGAGTCCAATTCTCTGTTCTACCTGCCGGTCTCCAAAAACGAACTGACCCACCATCAGCAGACCCACAGCTATATGAATAAGGACATTTCCGCCTCGGTGTCGAAAAACAAGGTTTAGCCCAACCAGCAGCACTATCGAAGCAATGGAAGCTTGCAGCAATTGCCAGACGATGCGAAGGCCAGGATTATCCAGGCGTACCGATTCGCCACCTAGGAGCAGAGTGAATGCGACAGACACGGCGACTGCAGCCGTGATGGCGGTGAGAATGCGAGCTAGTAATGGCATCTTACCTAAGCTTGCATAACCGATCAGTGCCAGTGCAATGGCCCCGCAGCCGAGTTTCATCCATAGCCAAATCGTGTCGTAGGCAATCGGAGGTTTGCCTTGAAGTCCATTTGTTGCATGCCCGCTGACAATCACCAGAGTGATCAGGCCAGCACCAACGGCAGACAAAATAATTCCGGCTGCTAATCGTCCTCCTTTTGCCTTTACCCCGAATCGTGTGGCTTTCGCTGCAATCAAGTTCACCAGGAGGATCAAGCCGATCGTTGCGCCACCAGGAAAGTAGAACCCGGTGCCTCCTAGAACGGGTTTGGCATGTGGCAAAATTGTGATCGGGAATAGGACGTCGAATTGAACGTAGGCAATCCAACAATTGAAATACTCACGTTTCACGCCTGCCAAGTCCGTTTCATCCTGGGCAAGCGTCCCGAATAAGACGACCAATATTGCCAACGCAAACATGGCAACGGTGATTTTCAACGAACCAAGTCCCTTGACTATCGCATAGGGCGAAAGCGAAGTATTTCCATAGGCTTCTTGCGAGTCGGCGAATGTTGCTGTGGCCATGGCAGTGCTCTTTTGGAAGGAATGGCTCTTGGAAATGTAACGCTTTTAGCAATGGTTGGAATTGGGCGAGCCGTATTACCAGCTAACGGATTCTACGAACTCAATAAAATTCTCTTGCTCTGCTTGGACAAGTTTTTCGGGGCCCATGAGCTTGATGAACAGCGACTCTTGCTCTGCCCAAGGAATCTCGACCACACGGATGCATCTTTTCGATTGATTCGCTTCGGTAGGAGGGCCACCTTCAATGAAATAGCTTTTGGCGCCAACGTCATTGGCTTCAATTTCTTCCGCTTTGTCGATGACTTGATTCACCGTTGCCTCAGACTTCTCCGCCTGAACTTGATTAAACCAAATGCCAAGATTGGTAATGATATCTCCACTAGCGGCAATGACGGTAACTTCGCCTGTTTCATTTTCGCCTTCAACTTCGAACGCGGCCAACCGAAATTGACGTTTGGAAACGTCCTGTTCTTTCCAGGATTTGGGAGCCGTATATTTGAGCGAAGGCTTGTTGGACTGTGGCGATGCGTTGGCATTGCTACCGAAGTTAGTCGCGCCAGAATCTGCTGCAGAGCTCGCAGGTGAACCTGGGGGCGCTCTGTTCATCATGTTTTGGAACGGCCCCATGCCACCGCCGCCGGCCGCGCTGCCTCGCAGGCTAACGTAATAAGCTTTCGACTCGTCTTCTGCTAAGGATTCAATTTCTTCTAGTCCAGACTCAATCTCAGCCCAAGGCTGTTCGTTCAAGGAAAGTCGCCGGCGCCAGCGATTCACATTGGCTTTCACCGTCTCAGTCCAATCATCTCCAAGAACAGATCCTCGACTGACCGTCGCGCGAAGGCCTGCGTTGGTATTTAGAATTTCTGCGTAAATGATTCCACCGACTCGCGCGGATGCCCAACCATCGGCGTCCGTCCATTTCGGTGAAGTTCCTTCCATTCGAAACGACTGAACCATTTCCCGAAACTGGTTCTCATACTCTTGAACTTTCGCAGGATCATCCTGAAAGTAGAACGCCCAATAACTCTGGTCACGCGGGATGATCGCGGCCAACATGCGTTTCTCCTCCGCAGGACCAGCTGAGGCTTGCGGCAAGATACTGTTGTTGCTGTCTGTCTTGGCAACACGATAGGTTCGAATGCCTTCATTGGGACCACAACCAGTGAGCAAGCCCAGCCCTAGAAATATCAGCACTGCGACCGTTAGGCTAGATAAAGGCCTGCGGGGGAACGCCTTCTGCATTTTGGGATAGGCAACATCGGTTTCGAGGGGTGTTTTTCGCATGCGTCACTTGCGCCTAGTTGGCAACAAATCTTAGGGATTGGAGCCGCGTTATTCTAGAATCTTTGTTCTACGATTCTAGTCATGTCAAAGCTCGTCTACTGGACTGACTATATCGGACCTTAACGCCGAAATTTGCCCAATGGAGTCTTCAATTCTAAGGTAGGCCGCCGATTGTGTGCACTGTAAAGGTGGGAACAGTGGAGGCGGGAGCCAAATCTTGAACCGTCGAAAACGCGAGCGCTCAACGGGACCACTTTAAGGTTATCAAACCAGGCTCAAAGACATAGCAACTGCGCCAGTCACTTCGGCTCCAAAAACATCCCTATTTTGTCGGTTGTCTATAAAATCGAAGTTGAGCGTGTGGCAAAATGTCACGACTTAGGGCTGGGAGATCTACCGCCCATTTCGGCGTTGCCATTGCAGGCTATCGCCAGTGTTTCCGCCGATCGGGCCTCGGTAGTGGTTGCCCAGTCCATTTAAGTCACTCTGGAGCGGTGGGGTTGTCGGATAAGCATTGTTGCTAGGCGTTCTTGTTGCCAGCGGAGAATAACGCTGTGCGACAAGTTTTTCACTAGCGGCCAACTTTGCTTCAAGATCGCGCAAGGACTTTTCCGCGTTTTCCCGACGCTGCCGCTCATTGCGGTATTCGGTTAGCAGTCGCTCATTATCGTCTTCGAGTTCTTGAACGGCACTACCACGTAAGTTGAACGTGCTGCAGCCAGCGGACATTGGTATCACAACGAAAGTTACAAACGCAGCAAGCAGACTACTTAGGCGGAAAGTGTTTTGGAGAGATTTCGAATTGGCCACCTGGATCTCCTTGGCCATGGTTGCATTTCAGAACGCACATAGCACAGAAGAGCGTTCAGGTTTCGCGAACGCTAGCAGGAAATATTGGCCACGGGTAGAGCGAAGTCGTGAAATGCTGGCTTTGAGAGTGCTCGAGGCAGCGGGGGTATCCAATGACAAAAAGAAAAAGGCTGCTCATTAAGCAGCCTTTGTGTTCATGCCGAATTAATCCAGATGCATTTGCTTACTGACCAAAGGCAGAAAGAACCATACTGGTAATTCCGGTCGTAATGTTGCTCTCGCCTGCCGCTGACGCCCACATGTTGCGGACAACGTCGGTAACTAGGATTCCCGACATGCTCATTAGCAAAAGTATTCCCAGCAAAATAAGTACTTGGAGAGTCGTGTACGGAACTTCAGGAGATGCTGCAACTGCTGCGGAACCAGTACTGGCCGCGGGTGCTCCCAATGCTTCTGTTTGCTCTAGTCCGCCGCCGCCATCCACATCGGCGAAGGCATCGAAGCCTTCGTTTGCTGGCAATGCGACTGCTGCTTCGCCGAACTCGGAAGAATCTTCAAGCTCAATTACTTGGGATCCGCTATCGTCGTCCACGTCAATCGCACCGGAAGGCGACAGCTGAAATTCTTCATCTTGCTGGAAATCAACGGCCGATCCACCTGCAGAGGGACTTTGGACATCGGAACCTTCCGAGGCGATATCTAGCCCCGAGATCCCACTGGCGGCCAAATCCAATGGTTCGTCTTCCAGGGAGATTCCGCTATCTGCAGGGCTCATCAGATTGATTCCGCTGTCCGTGCCGAGCGCAAGGTCTGAACCGCTGCCAAGAACGAGATCGTCCTCGCCAGAAAGTTCTAAATCGCTTCCAATTGCACCGGAGGCGTTGCTGTCGCCCGTGATTAAGCCGCTTTCGGCTAGATTAATATCCGAACCCAACACGCCTGATTCAGCGGCTAGGTCGATTTCCGAAGCAGCGTCCGAACCGCCCACATTCCCGGATGATCCAATCCCAGAGCCTGCCAACTCCAAATCGCTGCCTGCAATTTCAAGGTCGCTGTCGGCAAGGGACAGGTCGCTGCCAGCCGCAGAGCCTCCGGCAACACTAATGCCAGAGCCGCTAAGTATTTCTTCACCGTCGTCAGGAACCGAAAGCTCGTCGTCATCGTCGTCGCTATCGGCGAGTTTTAGATCATCATCGTCGTCGGCAACCAGGCGAACATCGCTACCTTCAGACGAAACATCGCTACCCGCAACTTCTAGTTCTGAATCGGAAAGCCCAACTAAAAGCGACGACCCCGCGGGGTCTTCATCGAGCGCGTTCCCCATCAGTTCTCCCGCAACCCGTTCAATTTCCTCGGGCTTGAACTTCCAGCTGTTGCCATCCCGGTATCCAAAGATGTCGCCGCGGGAAAGCATTTCTACAAGCTCGTCAACGGAAACACCCAGCTTCTTTGCTGCGTCATCAAGCGAAACGAAATTGGACATACAGCCAAACTCCTAGCCATAACTCGGGCCGCTGGCATCTTGCCAAAGAGGGTTCCTCTATGAACCGCGACAGAAAAGTCTGAAAAGTTGAGGGATCAATTACTACTGTTATTGTAGAACGTGTCCCTGGGAACTTACCTATCCTAACCAAAACGATCCGGAAAACGAAACGTTTTACGAGGCGAATTTGACCTTTCGGAACTGCCGGCGCAGGCGGATTGCACGCACTAAATCCTAAATGCCAACTAAGCGGCACAACCGTTGTAGCTCGTACCTAAATTGAGGGGGCGGGAGTGCTTGTGTCAATTCTCGGACATTTTGCTGCTAGGGGGACACTTCCCGAAGTTCACTGGGCAGAGGTGCTTGGCCGTTAAAGTGTTCCATCTTGAGGTCCCAATCGAGCTGCCTGACGCTCTTGAGTTGGATTTTTCCATCCGCAGGATCGACGTGGTAGACCGCCATTGCTCGTTGTGAAGTATCGACAACCACAATCTGCTGAGTTCCAGTTGGCAGCAGTGTGGATACGACTTGAACATCTGCGTCCGTTCCACCTGATACTGGATTCGAAGCCTGTGTTTGACTGAGGGCGCTAGGTGACGAAGGAATTACAGTCCAGAACGCAAAAACAAGTAGGGCAAGCAATCCAGCTAGTTTCCAAGATGGCATCACTGCCTCCGAGATTATTGAGATTCAGATCCACCGAAGCACTAGTCGGATGGTAAAAGGTCCAAACCTACTTAGTGGTTCTGACCCTCCTAAGACAAGATCAGTAAATCTTTGATCGAAGTTTGATAGCTTTGCACCCGACGAGGCGGGCTTCGGATTTGAGCTCGCAAAGCAGTCTTGGATTCGCCCTAGACGTGGGAAGGCTGCTTCTTCACAATCCCACCCGATTCAATCCACCTGGGCGCTAGGATTGCGCCTCGAAAGAACTGTTTGAAGGATCGTTGGTTGTGAGCAAAGGTGCATCAGGGCAAGCAAGCTTCAAACAAGCCCTCCCTCCAATCTTTCTTTTGGGAGCGTTGCTGGCGATCGGATTCTTCGCGTCGATTTTGGTCGGGCCGCTGAACAGTGGCCTACTCCGCCGATACTGTTTGAATCACCCCGTCGCAATTGCTTGTGTAAGTTTGTTTTTCGTCGGTCTGGTAACACTTGCTTGGAAGTGGGCCAGTGTCTTTCGTCAAAGGCTCTTGACCGAGCAAGGCTCCAGAGCACTTCAAAAATTAGGTGCCGATGGCGTCGACGTGGGGGTTAATGACCGCGCGGCCTGGCTAGAGGCGAATTGGAAAACGCTGCCGAGAGCCATTGCAACTTCTTGGCTTGGGCGCAGGATTGTAGCCGTCCTCGAACTCCAATCCAGCAGGGGCCGCAGGCATCAACTGGAGTCCGATTTAAGCAACTATTCCGAGCACGAGAACGATCGGCAACACGAGAGTTACAGTTTGCTGCGGATCATCAACTGGGCCATGCCCATGCTCGGGTTCCTCGGAACGGTTTTAGGAATTTCGCAAACGCTCGGGCAACTCGATACAGAACGACTGGCGACTCAGCAACAGCAGGCTATGAATGAGCTGACGGCAGGACTTTATGTAGCCTTTGATACCACCGCCACTGCGTTGATTCTAACTGTGGCATTAATGTTCCTACAATTTGCAATTAGCAGGCTGGAAACGGGCTTGCTTGGGGACATTGCTGAGCAAACGCAAAAGTCATTGATTCCCTTCTTGGGCGTAGATCCCCACGATTCTCAAGCGACCTTGCTGGCTCCCGTACGAGAACTCTCGGAGCAAGTTTTGATTGAAATTCAAAGAGTAACGCAAGCTCAGGCGGATATCTGGCAACAGTCGCTTGAAGCAAGCGAAACGCGATGGACGAACTGGATGAAGAGTCAAACCCTGCAGGCAGACGAGACGATAGGCCATGCATTAGGGAATGCTCTTCAGGAACATGTGGCTTCTTTAAGCGCCCTGCAAGAACAGTCCAACGCCCACTTTTCCAGTCGAATGCAACAATGGCAAACAACATTAAGTCAACAGGCGCGGGCCATACACGCCCAGCAGCAAGAAGTCGTTTCGCAATGCGAGCTGATGCAGTCGGTGCTTGCAGCCATGGAAAATCTGCAAGAGTCTGTTGCGGATTTAAAGAAGCTGGAGGCCTCGATTGATGCTGGCGTTGGGAACCTGGAAAACCTTGGCCGACTTGAGGAGACTGCGGCCTGCTTGGTCGAAGGAACTGCTGTCCTAGCATCGGGCTTAGAACGATCGGGCTTGTTACGTGGTGTTCCAACTAAGCCACGAGCCGCAAAGCAAGATAATTCCAAAGGGAGGAAGGCCGCATGAGCGGCAAACGTAGGCAGCGAGATTCTCTCGCACCTTCCCTTTTCCCTTTTCTCGCAGTACTGCTGTGTACCATGGGTGCCTTGGTACTTCTGTTGATGCTTATCGTTTCCGATGCGCAAGTCAAAGCCAACGAAGTCGAAAGGCTTGTTACGGAACAAAAAGATGAGTTCGAAGCGGTTGCCCAAGCCAAAATTCGGACCCAAAAAAAGCAATTCGAAGATACCCAATTCGAGCTCGAGCAAAAACGCCTTTCGATACAGGCATTTGAAGAACACATCGCAGAGTTGACCGACGAGCTTGAAAGGTTGGGGCAATCCATCGTACTCGCCAAAGACGAATCCTCGGACGCGGAACAGAAACAACGCAATGCCGAGCGAATGAGTGAACTTGAGAAACAGTTGGCCGAGGCCAAAGAACGACTTGCTCAGCAATTGGAAAAGCCCACCGGCGATAAACCCGTGTTCGCAGTTATTCCCTACGAAGGGCCGCATGGTACGCACCGCCGCCCCATTTATCTGGAATGCACGGCCAGCGGCGTGCGAATTCAACCCGATGGTGTTCTGTTGTCACTTGAACACTTAAGTCCACCCTACGGGCCGGGCAATCCGCTAGACTCGGCTCTTCGCGCGATCCGCTCCGAATTCAAACCCGCCAATGGAGCCATCACCCGTACGGCCTATCCACTCCTGTTGGTAAGGCCTTCAGGCATCACGACCTATGCCATGGCTCGAGCGGCTCTAGGTGGATGGGACGATCAATTTGGCTATGAATTGATCGATGAAGACCTGGAACTTGTTTTTCCATCTAGCGTTCCTGGACTTGTCGAGAAGATCACCAAAGCAATCGAAATTGCGCAGCAACGTCAGCAAGCCCTGGTGCAGGCGATGCCGCGGAAATACCAGAGACTGGATGCACTGGGCTCGCTTACTTCGCAAGCCAACGGAGAAGGTAGATTGGGTGGTTCGCCTAACTACGCGGGCACTGGTGACGGACGACGAAACTCAGATAGCAGTGGAAGTGGCGGAGCTAGTGCTGATGGTTACCCCAGGAAAGCTACCAACAGTCTGGGAGCCGCCAATGCAGCCGGCGGAGCACGGGGCACCGGGTCAACTTCTTCGAATCGCTACGGAATTGATTCTCCCTACAGCGACCTGACGGATGGCCTGGAATCGCGTGTGGCAGGCGTCGATTCTGAGGACTTCTTAGGCGTAGGCGGACAACTTGATAGCTTCGTAAGCGAAACGGAAAGGAGCAATGCAGGTAGTTCGTTCTTTGATACTGGTAATGGTTCCCGTGGCGGTGAGGGCGCAACGAGCGCGAACTCCGATGTTCGGGCAAGCAGTTCATTCGCCGGAAACAGCTCGGCAACAACGGGTGGCAGCTCGGCGACAGCTGGAGCGCAGGCCACAAGTAGCCTGCAAATGGGGAATTCAAATTCACAGTCCGGGCCGGGCGGCGGCGCCGCGGCGGCCATGATGGGGCACGGAGCGCAAACAGCCTTCAATCCAGGCGGACAGGCTTCTTCAAAGTCCAGTAGCTCGAATGCCTCTGAGTCGAGCCAAGCATCTCCATTAGGGCTCAATGTGGATTTTGGAAAAACTGAAAATGCAAAGCCAGTTGCCGCGACTCGAGGACGCAATTGGGCTTGGCGAGACGGACCCAGGACCCAAACTCCAGTGGTTCGCAATCTTTATTTGCATTGTTTTGATGACCGTTGGGTGTTACTGCCAGAAAACGGAGATTTGAAGCAGGCAACTACAGTTCTTTTCGCTGGTACGCCCGAAGATCGAGCGGTAGTCTTGGCGAAGGCCGTGATGAAGCGAGTCGACGAATGGGGGTTGGCTCTACTGGGCGGCTATTGGAAGCCAGTGCTCGTCGTTGATGTCGCGCCGAAAGCGGCTTGGCGCTACAACCAGTTGGTCCGACTGCTTGAAGGCAGCGGGATTGAAATCCGCAAGCGAACCAAGACCGCTTCCAATCCAGGCTCAGCGTCGGGCACAAACGGGAGCTCGAGATGACTAGGAGGGATCAAGATTTTGCTGTCGGTCAGGATTCCTTTTTGGATACCACGGCCAACCTAGTTGGCATTTTGATCATCCTGGTTGTCGTGGTAGGCACCAAAGCGAGGATTGATGCTGTCGAGCACACCAAGAAGAAAGTAATCGCAGAAGTCGGTGATGTGGAGCCCTTTGCCGATGAGGCCAGGGCACAATCTAGAGCCTTGCACGGTTCGCTGATGAAGCAGCAAAGACAGTTGGCACAATACGAGGTCGAGAAAAAGTATCGCGAACGTGAGCGAAATATGTTAATGCGCCAAGTTGCTTTTGCGCGCGAATCCTTGCAGGAAGAATTGGAAACGGCAGATCAATCGAAGCAGGAATTAGTCAGGCAGGCACAGGAATTAGCTGACTTGGAAGCGGTAGTAAGTCAAGTTGAAAAACAAGTTGGTGTGGCGGAGGAGATGGAACGACCTAAGGTCGTGTTGGAGCATCTGCCGACTCCAATGGCAAAAACAGTTTTTACTCGAGAGATGCATGTTCAGCTAAAGAATAAAAAGCTGACTATCATACCTTGGGACCGAATGATCGAAGTTTTGAAGAATCAGGTACCACTAGCAATTCGACGCAAGGCTGGAAAAAAGAGCGTCGAAGACTCATTTGGACCAGTGGGCGGATTCTTGGTCCACTATCGAATGGTCGCGGTCGATCTGGGTTACGAATTGGAGCGATTCGAGCTAGAACCTACTCGCGATATACCAGCCGAAAGCATCGATGAAGCACTTCAACCTACCGGGCGATTTCGATTGGAATTGGCAAGTCGAGATCCGGCAGAAACGGTGGTAACAGTTTGGGTGTATCCAGACTCTTTCGCTGAGTTTCGCCGCGTGAAGGCATGGATGTTTGACGAAGGTTTTCTTTCTGCAGCCCGGCCACTACCGCCCAACGTCCGAATCGGCGCCTCGCCTAGCGGCTCAAGAAGCTCCGCTCAATAGATTATTGTAGCTTCGCCAGTTTAGCGAAGCTTGCGTCGGTCAAACTACGTAAGAATAGGGGCGATGATGTCACCTGCGACATCGGTTAGACGAAAATCACGACCTTGAAATCGGTAAGTCAGGCGTTCGTGGTCGATACCAAACAAGTGAAGCATGGTGGCGTGAAGATCATTCACGTGGACCACGTTTTCGACCGCAGCATAGCCAAGTTCATCGGTGGCTCCGTAACTCATGCCAGGACGGATTCCGGCACCAGCCAGCCAAGTTGAAAAGCCTTTGATGTGGTGGTCGCGTCCAGACCCTTGAGCCATCGGCGTACGACCAAATTCGCCACCCCAAATGACCAGCGTATCATCGAGCATTCCGCGTTGTTTCAAATCCTTGATAAGCGCTGCGGTGCCTTGGTCAACCAATCGCGCCGTGAATTCCGAGCCTTGCTTTATCCCGCCGTGGTGGTCCCAGCCTCGATGGTAAAGCTGAATGAATCGCACGCCACGTTCGGCAAGTCTTCGGGCGAGGAGGCAGTTGGACGCAAAGCTGCCGTCACCACCTCTGGTACCGTAAAGATCGAGAATATGCTGTGGCTCGTCAGAAACGTCCATTAGGTCGGGAACACTCGTTTGCATTCGAAAGGCGAGCTCATATTGCGCGATTCGAGTCGCAATTTCTGGATCCTGAAATCGATCGTTGCCGATTTGGTTGAGTGATTGGATGGCATCAATAAGACGTCGCTGCTGGTTGAGGCTGACGCCGTTGGGACTGTTTACATAAAGTACTGGATCTCCTTTGGAGCGGAATTCGACACCCTGAAAACGACTCGGCAGAAAGCCGCTGTGCCATTGCCGCGAAGCAATCGGCTGCGATTGTCCACCACCAACCGAGGTCATCACAACGTAGCCAGGCAAGTTGTTGGTTTCGGCGCCTAGGCCATAAAGCAACCAAGATCCCATGGATGGTCGGCCTGGGATACTGGTCCCAGTATTCATCAGAGTGTGAGCGGGATCATGATTGATTTGGTCGGTGTGCATCGAGTTGATAACGCACAAGTCGTCGGCAACAGCCTGAGTGTGGGGGAGGATGTTGCTGATCTTCGTTCCAGACTTGCCGCTCGGTGAAAATCCGTGCTGAGGCCCCAGGCATTTTAGGCTATTGCGCTGTCCCTGAAGCTGCGCGATCTGCTGCCCTTCCGTGAAGGACTTGGGCATCGATTTGCCATCCAGCTCTGCAAGCTTAGGTTTGTAGTCCAGCGTCTCTAGGTGCGAAGCGCCGCCGGCCATACAAAGATGAATGACGCGTTTGCACTTTTGAGGTCTGTGGAGCGGCTTCACAATCCCTGCCCACTCTGGGACTTTTCGTTCGACTCCATCCGGTTCGGTCGCGTTGGCAGAACCAGCGAGCGAGGCGAATGCAGCGGCACCGATCCCAAAACAGGAATCGCGCAAAAAAGAGCGCCTCAGGGCGTTGGTGTAAGCTTGTTCTAAAGTTTGATTCTTGATTTCC
>JBCCEO010000132.1:0-13659 GCA_039030255.1 Planctomycetota bacterium
CTGTGCCTGATTTATATACTTTTCTGGGGATGGTCAACTATTAAAGCAAGTTTGTGCCTGAATATGCCAAGCTCGCCACACCTTTGTATGCATTGTTGAAGAAAGATCATGTTTGGGAATGGACATTTGCTTGTGCTTGAGCCTACATTGCTTTGCAATAGGCTTTGATCTCACCCCCTGTGCTCCGTCTTCCCAACTTTGATCTCCCTTTTCAAGTTGAGACTGATGCAAGTGACTTCCTGGGAAACTGAGTGCGAATGGCAAGGTTGTGGAAAAAGAAGCCGTTTCGACAACAACAGGCGGTTGGATGCCAGATCACCAGCGGTGGCTAACGCAATGTGAACTGGAATTGAAGGCGGGTAAGAATACTGTTCGCTTTGAATCGCAGCCTTTGATGTCCCACATCGATAAACTGCGTTTGGTGCGGCTGGATTCTTCTTCGGCAATGGCGGTTCTTGAGGAATTACATCGAGTGGAACTGCGAATTGCGGAGCTCCAGACGAGTAAACCCCGAGCCGAAAAGGCTATGGTGGTCAATGAGGGAACGATCAAGGATGTCGCGATTCATTTGCGTGGAAGTCACATGAATCTCGGTGACAAGGTCGCGCGAAAACACTTAACTTTGTTCTCAGGCACCGAGGGAGACTTATTCCTGATCGGCGAACGAGAAAGCGGACGGCGGCAATTGGCGCGCTGGATGACGGACGCAAATCGTGGCGCAGGTTGGCAAGTTGCACGCGTTATCGTTAATCGAGTATGGGGCTGGCATTTTGGGCAAGCGTTGGTCGATTCTCCGAACAATTATGGGCGGCAGGGCGATTTGCCAACGCATCCTGAACTATTGGATTTCTTGGCAGACGAATTTATCCGCGAAGGATGGTCGCTGAAAAGTTTGCATCGGCGGATTTTAAGTTCTGCAACTTGGCGTCAAGCAACTGTAGCTGAGTTCAATCCTCTTTTTCGCGGGTACGCGCGGCGCAGGCATGAAGCAGAGGTGATACGCGATACCCTGCTCTTGCACGCAGGCCGATTGGACTTTTCGCCCGCAGGTTTGATCGAGGGCATCACCTCTCAGAATCCCTCAACCGAAGACTTGGAACGCAATGAAGAACTGCACCGATCGAGCAGAAAGAGGAGTGTCTATCTGCCTGTTGTCCGTTCAAACGCTTACCGCTTCATGACACTTTTTGATTTTCCGGAGGCAACCACCAGCGTTGGCAAACGTAATCGTACGACAATTCCGACGCAGGCCCTCTTGATCATGAATGATGATTTCTTGATGGATCAGGCGGAGCGGAGCGTAGATTGCTTTGGGTTGCGGGCAGATTTGAGCGACGAGAAGAACGTTCGACTTATTTACCAAGGGCTGTTTGGCCGCGAGCCAGCGGAATCTGAGGAGCAATTAGGCGTCGAGTTTGTTCGGGAGTATTGTGAGTCGCTTCAGGTTAGTGACCAGAATTCTTCTGATTCCAGGGCAGAGCTTGTTCCGAAGCAGAAAGAAAGCATCACGCGAGCTTGGGGAGCTTACTGCCATACGTTGATGACCACCGGCGAGTACTTCTATGTGGAATAAAGATGCATTTCAATTCAATCGCCGACATATGCTCCAACGCACGGCCCTTGGGTTTGGAGCACTGGCTGCGCAAGATTTGTTGAGTCGAAATTTGGCCGCTTCCGAAGAGAATGGATCCTCAGAATTGGCAAACTTGCCAATGACGGTGAAGCCACACTTCAGACCACGTGCAAGACGCGTCATTTTTCTGTTCATGCATGGAGGACCTTCCCAGGTTGACTTGTTCGATCCAAAGCCCGCGTTAACAAAGTACAGCGGCAATAAGCTTCCATTCGCAGGCTCAAGAGTCACGTTTGCCCAACGTGGTAGTTTGATGGCCAGTCCATGGAAGTTTCGCCCTTGCGGCGATTCTGGTCTGCCGATGAGTGAACTTTGGCAGCATTTACCGCAAGTTGCGGATGAGCTGTGCATGTTGCACTCTGTCTGCGAGACCAACGTGTCGCACGGAGGAGCTTGCATGAAAATTCATACGGGAGATGAATCGCAGGTAAAGCCAAGTCTCGGGTCTTGGGTAAGTTATGGCCTGGGAAATGAGAATCAAGATCTGCCGTCCTTTATTACGATTTGCCCGACTTCTTTGCATGGAGGCGTCAACAATTTTGGTTCGGCGTTCTTACCTCAAGTGCATTCTGGAGTGCCATTGGGTACACCGGGTTATCCGAATGCGGCGGCCAAGAATGCCAGATTCGGCTTCCTCGAAAACAATCGTCGGACGCTGGCACAACAAGCAATGCAGCTGAGACTGTTGAGGAGGTTGCAAGAGGAGCGGTCGGCATACGATTCAGAACTTGAGGATCGATTGGAGTCCTTCGAACTGGCATTTCGTATGCAGAATTCTGCACCTGAAGCAACGGACCTTTCCCAAGAGAGCGACGCAACCTTGCGTATGTATGGAATGGATGATCCGGAGACGGAGAATTTTGCCAGGGAGTGTTTGCTGGCTCGGAGGTTCGCTGAGCGCGGAGTTCGCTTTGTACAAGTTTCTCATGCCCATTCCCTGCCTTTCAACAATGAACAATGGGATCAGCATTCGCATCTCGTCAAAGGACATTCCACCAATGTGCGACAAATTGACAAGCCGATTACGGCATTGCTGCTTGACCTGAAGCGTCGCGGGATGCTCAACGACACGTTAGTACTCTGGGGAGGCGAATTTGGAAGGACGCCCACGGTACAAGTAGGAAATGCCCAATGGGGACGCGATCATCACACCGAAGGTTTTACGATGTGGATGGCCGGTGGTGGTGTTAAGGGAGGTTGCCGGTACGGTGCCACCGATGATTTTGGATATTATGCGACTGAAAACCGTTGCACCATTCACGACTTGCACGCCACGATTCTGCACATTCTAGGATTAGACCATACGCGATTGACATGGTCGCATAACGGTCGTGACATACGGCTGACCGATGTGCATGGCGATGTTGCTGAGGAGATATTGATTTAGCTGTGCTGATCGACTGCGCCGCCATGAACCATACAGGTCCAGGAGCCTCAGATTTCAAATCGATCGTTCGAAGGTGCAGTAGGTGGTGGGGCAGTTTGCGTTCCAAACAACTGTGGGTTGTCGTTCGCGTTGCCTCCATTAAGTAGCGCGGCTTGAAATCGAACTATGTCATTCACGATAGAAAGCAGCAGTAAACCAGCCCCAAGAGTCAGGAAGAGCGAAATCCAATCCATGATTAGCAGGTTATAGCCAAAGTCGCCCATCAACGCTAAGCGACCGCTGAGTCGATCGAGAATCGTACTAATAATCCAGCAAGCCCACCACATCCCTATTTTTTGCGGCGCATCTATCTGCTTAAAAGTTGCAGGGGCCTTGCTTGCTCGATAGATCTCTGACATGCACTGAAAGGGCCGGAAAAGGTTGAGGATTGGAACGAACCAGGCACCAGCACACCAACCGGGCGAATGCTCCATCCCAATCGCCCCAAAAGACCTTGCGTTTGCGTTGGCTCGATACATAAAGATGCAAACCAAGATTCCCAGCACGAGCGTCGAGAGAACTTGAATTGCAGCAACGCCCATGATCAGCAGAAGCAGACCCATCTCTTCCTCACTTACCGCTGCGTCGGGATCGCTGTAAGTCGGGAACATTAGATGCCCGATCGTGTCTGCAATCATCACGATTATTGAGGCCATCAGAACGCAAACCATTAGAACGATGATTGGCTTCGCTAGACGATCGATTGGCTTGAATTGGTATTCTTGTCGTAGCGTGTTTTGTTGAGATCCATACGAGGTTGCTGCGTACGGATTTTCAGGCGGCAACTCACTGGCCATTTCTTAATCTCTCGCGTGAAAACCGATCCAGGGAAGTTTGGATTTTAGGTTCGATAATCTAATTTGCAATAGTGGGAGTTCCATCGAGCCTGGATGTTGGCTCGGCTGGTTTATTGAGGGACTCCGAGATGCGTTTGGAAGAATCGAAGTCGCTTTTGCGCAGCCCAGCGTGATTCGCCGGCTCCATGCCCCCTTCCAGGAAGCAAAACAAATTCGAAATCTTTGTCGGCATCAATTAGTTTCTTCACTACCTGAATTGTGCTAGCGGGATCTACATTCTCATCCATTTCGCCCAAGGTCAGCATCAAATGCCCTTCTAGCAAGTGTGCATTTTCCATGTTCGAGTTTTCGATATAGCTCTGATCTACGGGCCAACCCATCCATTGTTCGTTCCACCAAATCTTGTCCATGCGATTGTCATGACAGCCGCAGTCCGCAACAGCGACTTTGTAAAACTCGTTGTGCCACAGCAACGCTGCCATTGCGTTTTGTCCTCCAGCCGATCCTCCGTAAATGCCGACACGCGAAAGATCCATTTGCGGGTGTTCCGCAGCAGCAGCTTTTAACCATGCGATGCGATCTGGAAATCCTGCGTCGCGAAGGTTCTTATAGCACTTGTCATGAAAGGCCTTCGAACGCCAAGCGGTTCCCATGCCGTCAATCTGCACCACGATGAAACCGGCGTCGGCGACATTGTGGGCTCCAAATCGGGTGCGAAAGGACTTGGGCACGTGATGATCGTGTGGACCGGCGTAGATCTGTTCAATAACGGCGTATTTCTTTTCGGGATCGAAATCGCGTGGCCAGTGGATGATGCCCCAGATATCTGTTTTGCCATCGCGCCCTTTTGCCGAAAAGCGACTCGTTAATCGTCGGCTTCCAAATTCTGATTCCGTTTCCTTGGTTTGAAGCAAGCAGATCTTTTCACCTGATTCCGCATCGCGCAATTCCGTCGTAGGAGCCATATCGACTCGTGAATAGGTATCGAAAAAGTTTTTGTTGTCTCGAGTGAATGAGATCTTATGCGTGCCGTCGCCGTCGGTAAGAACCTTGAATTCGCTTCCGTCGAAGTTCACCGAGCAGAAATGTTCGTGGTACGGATCTTGCCCCTCGTGCAGTCCGACGGCCATAAACCAAATCTTTTTTGCTTGACGATCGAACCGAACCATTCGCTTAAAATTCCAGTTCCCTGAGGTGACGGCATTCAGGACTTTTGCTTGCTCGCGCGAATATCGGTAAAGGTGATTCCAGCCGCTTCGTTCACTGGCCCATATCCATTGGTCGGCGCTAACTTGTTCGAACACGGACTTTCCGCCGTCCGAGTAATGGATGAAAGATTCGCTTTTTTCTTCGATGATCGGTCGCACCATTCCGTCTTCGACGCGGACTTCGAGCACTCGGACGACTTGATGGCCACGTTGGTTGTAATGCACGAAAAATCGGTCAGCACTTTCCGACCATCCCAAAAAGCGAAGCGAAAAGGGGTTTGCAAAAAGTTCCGATGAGACAGGGATTTCCAGCTTGTTTGCCATGGAAAACAGTTTGATACGCTTGATTGGGAGGTCGTCGCCCGGTTTAGAATATTGGTAGTTGTGAAGTTTCGGTTGGAGTTGATCGCGAGGCGTAGACTCGACGTAGTGAACACGGCGTTGCTCCTTGTCGGAGCGTTTGGTTTGCAAGGCGACTAAGAAATCACTCTTGGGAGACCAAAAGAACTCTCCGCGTTCCGATGGATTCGTATAGTAACGCGTTCCGCTGCCAAGATTATTGTAGCTCCATTCCTTGTCCGCTTGTCCATCGAGCAAATGCTCTTCTTCGCCATCCGTTGAACTGACCAGCCAAGCATCCTCTTCGCGAATTTCTGCAGTCCACTTTCTATCTGGCGAGCGACTGCCGCGAACTGTGGTCAGCCAGGTGTCACGATCGCGACCATTCGCGCGGCTGCGTTGTTCTCGGCGAACGTTTTTCAAAGATTTTTCAGATATCTTGACCGTTGCATTGTTTTGCGCTTCAAAGCATGCCAGTAGCCGTCCGTTGGAATCAAGGATGCCCCAAACATGCCCGACAAAAGTATGTTGCCGATGCGACTGTCCGGCGTTTACTTTGCCGTAGCTTGTTCGCGAGTTTCTGCGACCGATCCAAACAAGTTCGATGGCTGCATCGAGTTCGTTTGATATTTCGATATGGGTTTGTCCCTGCCCTTCCCCAGAGCGAGGAGGGAGAAAGAATGCGGAATCGGGTTGTGTGGACTGAAACGGTTCACTCGGTCCGATTTCAAATTCCTCAAACGCCTGCTTGAGTGTAAAGTACTGGTCATTGCACTTGAGTAACAAGGTTCCAGACTCACCGGCGAATCGGATTTCCTGAAGCTTTAATTCCTGTGTATCAGCATCGAGCAATTCAGCCAGTTTCTGCCGTAGTTCTCGATGTTCGGCTAAGGGAATGGCCTTTCGTTTGGCTATGTCGACCAAAATGAGTTGGGACGGTGAGCCTGATTTTGCCCGATACCAAAACTGCTTGCCATCATTGGACCAATGCAATTCGGGTACTTGGGCTTGGACCGTTGGCGTCAGGGATAGTCCTAGTCCGAATAGAAAAAATGTTGTTGCTCGAAAAAGTGCGGAGGCTTGGTAGGAAGGCAATGGAAGCATCGCTTTGAGAATGAGGAAATGGAGTCATGACTAGGCTTTAACGCGCAGCAACTATCCTAATCGCAACCTCCGCAATCCAGTACGCCTAGGAATGGACTTCGAGCCAATAGACGCCTGGCTTGATCCAACGCGCGCGAGGTGAATGTGAGCTGTGTCTTCATCGAACTCTAGGGGGATTAGCAATGCCAGCTAGACGAAAATCGACTCGTGTCGATGGAAAGTCCGTGCAATTCTGAGAAATCTCTTTGACCTAGGCCATGCAGAGCTTCTTGCTCCTCGACAGCCAGAGTTCTGTGTTTATAACTAGTGAGAGAAAAATCGTTTCTGGCGGCTTTCCCCAATTACCCTTTGAGTGAATTAAGTGTCTACATCCAAGAGAAAGTTTTCTGCCCGCGACATAATCGTAATTTTGCTCATCGTTGGCGGGTTTGGTTTTGTCGCTTACCGCAATTTCTATATTCCCACAGATCCTGATTCGACTGAGTTGGTAGAAGATGGTGAGGGCGGCGATGATGGGATGTTAGCAGAATAGATTTCCTAATTTGTCATGGCGAAATGGTGCTTCTTACTGCTTTCAATTCTCTGTGAAGTTTTGGGCACCGTCTGTTTGAAGATGGCTAGCGATGAGCAGGTCTCCTCGCTGAAATACTACACCGCAATGGTAGTTTTCTATGTGCTTTGCTTTGCTTTTCTAGGCCAAGCAATGAAAGACTTCTCCCTCGGTGTGCTCTACGCGACTTGGTCGGGCGTAGGTGTATCACTCCTCGCACTGATCGGCATTTTTTGGTTTGGAGATACGGTCAATACGCTCAAGGTCGTAAGTTTTGTTCTAGTGGTTCTTGGCATTATCGGACTCAATTTGAGTGGCGTGCCGCACTAGACTTCGCGCCTCGACTTGCGTATCGCGACATCGCCGATAAAGTCAAAATGCCTCGACTTGGAAACACTCAGTCTTCCCATCGCCCCATCGCGTGAAGCCCCCGCGCAGGCAATTTGACTTCCGACGCGAGGCGGCCGCAGAATGGGAACTTTGCAAATAAATTCTGTTGCAATCTGGATTGCTGTCTGATCCAATCATTTGTGTAAGATCTTCAATTTGTCGGGCTGAGGCACACGTCATTTTTTGGCTTAATGTTGCTTGCCCGCGTACGGAATTGCTGTTGGATCCATTTCACTTTTCAGTTCCACCGACACAGGAGTTTGAGATGTTTAGCCTTCGACCCTTATCGCGTGTTCTGCTTTTGTTTTCCAGTTTAGTAATACTGCTTGTGGAGCCAATCGCGGCATTCGCCGTTGCAGATCCGTCTGATGATTTTGCCGCCAAACTCAAGAATCCATCTGCGGCTGAAAGCATTATGAAAGCCATGGACGCCGAGGCGATGGGTGACTTGGAATTGCGTGAGAAAACGCTGGAAGCAAATCAAGATTATCCTGCGGCGAAGTGGTACTCAGGGCAAATGCTTGAGGGGCCAAAGTGGAGCAGCATCGAGGAGGCAATTTCAAATGCTCAAAAAGCACCAAAGTTGACCGCTTATGAAGAGGCTCGAAAAGGCATCGTGGATAATTTTGACGGACATCTGAGAATGGCCCAATGGTGCGCTTCGCAAAAATTGGAAAATCAATGGCGTTCCCACATGGAACGAGCATTGTTGTTCCAGCCTGACAATGGAGGCGTTCGGGCCGCATTGGGATATGTGCGAATGGGAGGCGACTGGATGGGGCCCAACGAGATCGCCAATCTCAGGGCGCAGACCGAATACGCGAGGCAAGGTTACGAAGATTTCGGGAAAGCCTTCCAGCAGATTCGATCTGATATGTTGTCTCGTGACCCACAGGTCCGACGTCAGGCTGAGCTCAGGATTGGCGAATATGATGAACCGGGAGTTGTCCCTTGTTTGGAAGCCTTGATGACCGGTGACGCAAACAGATTTACGGAGCAAGCATTGGCGACACTTCGTCGAATTGACACGATCGAGTCCTCGAAGGCCTTAGCGAAAGTTGGGTTATTTTGTCCTGAGCCCGATCTTCGTAGACTGGCCGCAGACTATCTGAAGGAGCGGCCGTTGTACGACTTTGTACCCGATGTCTTGCAGATACTTGAGACGCCGACCAGCTTTATGTTAATGCCGATATTCGCACCGGATCGCAGCGTCGTCGGTTATCAATATGCCTACGCGAAGGAGCGGATGGACGCAAAGGAGTTTGTACTTGTTGGCCAGCCCCAGCCTGTGAACGCTCGCGAAAATGCGATGCGTCGGATGGCCAACGCCCGAAACGCCAACCTCAATGAATTCCTACAGCAGTGGGCCAATGCCGCAACAAATGGTCGAAACAATTCCGTTCGGTTTAGCAATGTGCGCGGGGGAATTGCGCGTGGAGATGCAGGTGATGTTTTCGAGGGGTTTCAGAAGACTTTCGGTAACATCTTCGGAGCAAACGAAGATGGCAAGGTCTTGCAAACGGACGATAACGAGTTGCTCGATCTACGCAATACTCGAGTTGCTGAGCTGTTGAACAGAGTCGCTGATACAAGGCGAGGAAGCACGCCACAGGAACTCTGGAAGTGGTGGGATGACCACAATGAGACGGGCTACCAGCAATCTAAGTCCGAGAGAATTCGAGGGGCAATTAGCTTTCGACAAAAGTACGCACGTGACGCACTGCGTGAACAACAACGTGTATACGAAGAAGCGTTAGCTGATTCAGTGCGGGGACGGCATGAGTGTTTTGTCGCTGGGACGACAGTCGTAACGCGAAGAGGGCACAAAGTTATCGAAGATATCGCAATTGGTGATGAGGTTCTATCTCGCAATATCGCTACCGGAGAACTCACGTGGAAAGCAGTCCTTCAGCCAACGGAACGACCGGCTGGAGCGACTGTCATTATTCGTACCGATAATGATCAGTTTCAGTGCACGCCTGGGCACTTGTTCTGGGTTTCCGGGAAGGGGTGGCAACGGGCAGGCGAGTTAGCGTCTGGAGATGTGCTGCACGCAGCAGAGCAGCCTGCTGTCGTTAAATCCACAGAGAATGGGCAGCCACAAGTCACCTATAACTTGGTGGTTGCCGACAATTCAAATTACTTCGTGGGCGATGCGATGGTACTCACTCACGATGTCACTCCGCGAAATCACAGTCGGCAAACAGTTCCCGGAGATGAGATGCTCCGCCAGTACGCGAAATAGTTGGCCTAACGACGGCCAATTAGCTGGCGATTACTCGATTTCGTCCTTCACGCTTTGCCTGGTAAAGCCCTTTGTCAGCTGTCAAGGACGGCAACGCCAGGCTGGGCTTTACTTCGCCAGACCATCGAAGCGGGCTACGTGTTTTCGGCCCGGAATCGGATTCAATTCTGATTTTGAGTTGCATTACTAATTGCCAATTCTCTTGATGCTAAGTACCCAGCATTGTCTTATTGTTGGGCATTATTCCCAGCAGCCTAGAAGTTTGCGAAGGTAGACTATTTGACCCAGGTGATAAGCATTGTGATCTGCTATCAAAAGCGCTTCGCGCAATAAGGTCTGCCCATCGCCATGCGGAAATGGAGCGAACAGATCCTGATTCGGATCCGAAATCAGCTCAATCATTTCTGCTAGGTCTGAAGCAATACGACTCAAGCAATCGTCCCAGGCGTTTTCGCTTGGCGGCTGCGATGACTTGGGCCAGCAGCCCTCGGGCCATTTTGGCGATACATGCTTTGGATCTCGTGAAAACTCCAGTATATCCCATTGGCAAATTCGCATGTGATCCAATAATTGCCAAGCGGAATAGTCTAGCAAACTGACTCTTGCGCCTCTCAGGTGCACCGGAAATTTAGCAACGGCTTGCTCTAGGCTCAGATGTGCTCCGCCGCCTCGAAGGACGTAAACCAAATGGTCAACCAGTTGGGATCGGGACACTTTCGATTTTCCTCAATGTTTAGAGTTGATGGCACTGCAGAATATCTTCGAATCGAGAATTATTGACGGCAGCAACTAGCTTCTTGCTCAGGCTATGATTCCATCAATGACGTGCCCGTGAACATCAGTAAGGCGTCGATCGATTCCATTGTGCCGCACTGTAAGGAGTCTATGGTCTATGCCAAGCAAGTGTAGAATCGTAGCGTGCACATCGTATACCTGGGTTGGATTGTCGCGATCTAAAGGTTTGTACCCCCATTGGTCGGATTGCCCGGCAGTGACACCAGCTTTGATTCCGCCACCACATAGCCAATTCGTGAATACATACGGGTTGTGGTCTCTTCCTTTGGAGCCTTGTGTGCTCGGCATCCGACCGAACTCGGTGGTCCAAAGTACGATTGTGTCTTCCAGCAAACCGGTTTGCTTCAGGTCTTTAATGAGTGCACTGGTTCCTACAGCCATGCCTTCGGCCAAGGGGCCGTGATCACGCTGGATGTCTTCGTGGCTGTCCCAATTTCGACGAGGGAAGCTATTGTCGTTGCCGGACCAAATTTGTACGAATCGTACGCCACGTTCAAGTAGTCGTCTGGCGATCAGGCATTTGCGTCCAAAGTACTCGATCTCTTCCGGTACATTGATCTCTTTTGGATACTGAGCTCCTTCTCGCTGGAGTCCATACATATCAAGGATATGCTTCGGTTCTTTCGAGATGTCGAGAGCTTCTGGTGCGCTGAGTTGCATTTTAGCCGCGAGTTCATAAGATCGAATTCGGGCTTCAAGTCGGCTGTCCTCTTCACGCGATTGTTGGAAGCTGGAGTTTAATTCTTGCAGTAACGAAAGCCCTGCCGCATCGCTTTGACGCGTAGCGTAACCAGCTTGCGGCATCAGATCCTCGATTGGGTTTTTGCGTTGAGGAAAGATTGTGGTGCCCTGGGAGCTGGCGGGTAGAAAAGCTGAGCCCCAGTTCTTAGGACCATTGCTTGCGAATCCCCGGTGATCAGGAAGCACAACGAACGTGGGCAAATTTTCATTGATGCTTCCCAATGCATAACTTATCCAAGCGCCCATGCCAGGAAATCCGGGGCGTTGGAAGCCAGTTGCCTGTAGGTAGGTCGCTTGCGAGTGAACGCCTGTCTTGCCAACCAAGTCATGAACAAAAGCCATGTCGTCGACACATTCACCCAATGATCTCACCGGGTCGCTGAGCATTTTTCCGCATTCACCATAGGCTTGGAATTTGAAAGGCGATTTCATCCAAGGGCCCAACCCATTTTGGAAAGCCTCAACATGTTCTCCAAAGTCCGATTTTTCGCCATGATGTTTTTCTAATGCAGGCTTGTGATCCCACAGGTCGATATGGCTAGCCGCGCCTCCCATAAAAAGTTGGACGACACGTTTTGCTTTTGGTGGATGATGCAGGACGCCTCCAAGTACACCTTGCGATGCGGCACGGGCAGGCACGCCATCTTGTGGCTGCGCAGAGAGGTCTTCCTGCAACATCGAAGCTAAAGCAAGAGCGCCAAAGCCCTGTGCAGATCCTTGCAAGAAATTACGCCGATGCGACATGAGGGCTCAATCCACAAACACAAATTCACTAAGGTTGAACAAAAAGCGACATAAGTTGTCGAGACCATGCTTGGCCGCATAACCCTCAAGCCGTTTGGATTCGTCTTTCGTCGGCTCTCGCTGAGTAATGCGATGGAATGCTAAGTTGACTTGGCGTGACAGGTCTGGGCTTTCTTGCCTAAGGTCTTCGGCAAAACGCTTGGCCATTTCTAGGTTGAACTTGTTGTTCAGTAGCGCGAGAGCTTGGAGAGCAGTAAGCGTTTCGTTGCGTTTGGGCGTGCTCTGTGACGAATCGGCACAATCAAGAGTAGTCATCCAAGGATCGGGTTGAGATCGCACGATGAAGCGATAGATACTTCGTCGGTGAGTGGAAACATCGGCAGGATCAAACTTGTGGTACTCGTAGTGTGGCGAGTGCGCGGTCTTCTCAAGAGCGAACAAGTAGTATCCTGGGCCACCCATTTCTGGATTTAGCGAGCCGCTGACTGCAAGAATCGAGTCACGGATTTCTTCAGCGGATAGTCTTCGCCGACTCGCTCGCCACAGATACTGGTTGCTGCCGTCAATGGCGCTGTTGGCTGAAGAGTATGCAGATGACTGTTGGTAGGTATTGCTGGTAACGATGAGCCGATGCAAGTCTTTCAGCGATTGGTTGCCGTCTCGGAATTGGATGGCTAACCAGTCGAGCAACTCAGGGTGAGTCGGTTTCGCGCCCATTCTTCCAAAGTCATTGGGAGTATCGACAAGTCCCTGACCAAAATGGTATAGCCAAACACGGTTTACGATGGAACGCCATACAAACGGATTTTCGGGATTCGATAGCCACTCGGCAAAGGCAGCGCGAAGCTCGCTCTCGGAAAGGCCGTCACCGAAGGAGCTCTTACTTTGCGCGGCTAATGGTAATACGCCGGGCGTAGCCGGTGTGAGAGGCTGTGTTATATTTCCGCGGTGGAGTACGTGGACTGGGCGAGGTTTGCCTGAGGTTGGCTTAAAGTTTCCTTGAGGCTTGAAGTGCGTAGCGGCAGCGTAAACTACTTTGCCCTCCGGTAGGCTTGCTAATTTGGCTTTTAATGAATCGATATGCTCAAGTGCTTGCTTCTTTGCTTCATGCCGTTCATTTGATTCGATTTTTTGCATCAAAGCCTTTAGCTCTGCATTGGCTTTTTCGAATGCAACCGCTTTATCTGCGTCCGCGTAGCTCGCAAATTCATCGTCGGTCAGATTGGATTTCGACCAACGTGGCGCTGCTTCGATCGAGTCTTTGGCGTTGACGGATCGGATAGGAATAGACTCTCCATGATCGGCGGTATGGACTTTGATCTCTGCGATCGCCATCGCAAAGTCATTCTTTCTCTCGCGCAGCTTGGTGGCAGTGATGCGAATTAAGGTTGCAGTTTGTGGCTTGAAGTCGACTGAAACAGGGCTGAGCAAAGGATTCGATAAATCTTTTCGCGTGAAGTCCGCTACTGTTTCCCAGGATCTTTTGTCTGAGGAAATCTCGACTTTGAAACGCAGCGGAAAGCAAAAGCCGGCTCCGATGGAAGCGAAATTGTCGTGGCAGGGGTGCAAAACTAGCTGGAAATACCAATAAGACTAAAATTGAATTGTTTGAACCACGAAAATACGGCTGCGAATAAATTCTGACCTTGGTGAGCCCCACGAAAAGAGGTGGCGAATACGGGGTTCA
>JBCCEO010000133.1:0-13655 GCA_039030255.1 Planctomycetota bacterium
CCCGTTCGAGGCTGAGCGGCGAGCACGCCAGTTCGTTGACTTTGATCGCCGCTCACTCGCTGCTCTTGCTGATGCCTATGATCCCGATGTTCCGATTCACGAGAACAAGGAGTATCTGGAGCGTTTTCGAAAGATCCGCGAGGAAAACGCTGCTCTTCTGAAAGGACATGATACAGCCTATAGCACCGGGACCGACCTTGGCTGGTCGCCTCCGTCGCTTGAAGATGTCGAGGCGGAGCGCAGTAGGGGTTGACGCACGTTTCGCAGATCTTGATCTGGCAGGTTGCAACAGGATCCCTCTCGCGCGCGACCCGATCGAACCTGCCATGTTGCCTGCAAATTACGCATGTTGCGCGGGTACTACCGGCCAACCGAAGGGCAGCTCACCGCTGATGTCGCAGAGTCAACAAACCTGACCCCGAAACGTCAGGCCCGCGCCCACGAAACTCTGAGACCGGTTGCCAACGCACTTGCCAATGTCGTTGCGACCCCGCTGCCAATCCCTCCAGGTGCGCCCCAGGAAAGTACGAATTGCATTGTCGGCGCCATCATCGTCTCATCGACCAGCAGCGTATCTCCTCAAGCTGATAGCGGCCTGCAGTCCACTACTCGCCAGGACGTCACGCGGGCATGACGTCGATAGCAGGCTGGCAGCGCCCGCGGCGATATGGCGTGATTGTTCGATAGCACTCGGATAGATCGCTTGGAGCCGATGCCGGCCTTCGCTCAGCCAATGTGCCATCGCCGCTTGATTGCCGGTCTATGCGTCGGTCAGTTCGTACCGCAAGCCAATCGCTCGCGCAGGTCATACTCGGCTTCGAATCCCAGGCCCTCTTTGGCGCCGGCAAGATCGTAGAGAGGAGCGAAAGGCAACGCTCCATAAACCTCTGATGCATGTACGGTGACTTGCCTTCCGTTCGTCTTGATCCCAAAAACCAATCCAAGGGCGACGCAGCCAACTCCAGCGGATCAGCCTCCGTCGTCACAGCCGCATATCAGGAGAATAGCGAAGGCGATGCAACTGAGACGGAAGTCGATGCAGCCGACGGCGGAAGTTCGGAAGATAACCTGCCACCAAGCCTGCTTGAGAATACTCCCATCGTCGAAGAAATCCCGATGGGCGTGTTCAATGGTGAAGGCGAATATATCGAAGGTGAATACATCGAAGGCGAGATAATTGATGGTGGCGAATACTACGGTAGCGAGTATATCGAAGGAGAGGTGTACGGCGGTGAGATTTATGGCGAGCAAGTCTTCGATGGTGAGCACCTTGAAGGTGAAGTGATCTACGAAGATGGTTCTGCCATTCATGGGGGACCTATTGTTCATGCCGGCCCCGCTCCGGGCCGTAGATCTAGAACATTTGACAATTGGCACGCTTTCGACCTTACCGACGATGGCCTGCACTTCACTTGGCTAGAGCGGCTGCTCGGAAGGCGTGGACCGCTAAATGATCCACTGCAGAGCGATCCTTTCAGCCTTTCCATTGCGAAATCAAACGGGCCAGTATCAGGGCGACCAACGCGAGTTCCGCCAGGTGTTATTCCACGTCGAACTGGATACGAATACCCGGCTTACGAAGATCATGGCTACGGTCCATCATACCCATCAGGCTACAACCCGCCTCAGCCGCTCGACAAGCATCGTCCTTGGCGCGACCCACGCAGCCTCCGCCAAAACCGGTTGAACGGATATCCTGAGTTAGGGTACGAGAAGAGAGAAGCACAGGACATCGTGGCCAGTATTCGCGATTCGGTCGGACGCTTAGGCGACGCATTGAGCGGAGGTGACAGCCGTGGTTACCAAGGGGCTACCAACCAAGACTTTGCATCGCAGTACCTAGGTCTTGACCCTCCAGCCGACTTTGCGGGCTCCGGTGTGCTGAATCGAAATGACTCTCCGAGCCCTTATTCCGCAGCCTCGAGTTCTACACCCATTACCGGAGGAAGCTCCCCGTCGGTCGACTGGTTCGGTGTCAAAGGAGCTCAGGCCGCGGCACAGGCTCAACCACAACGCACAGATTTAACCATGACTGCAGAGTTGGATCAAATTCAAGTTGCGTTGGGTGAAATGGTTTCAAGGCCGCCAGCGCTTTGGAACCTTCAAAGCCTAAGGGATCGAACTCAGTATTTCATCAAGAACGGCACGACGCCCGTCGAACGAGGACAAGCACGCTTGCTCCTGGACCGAATCGATGAGTTTGAGCAACATGCACATCGTACCGCCTTTGTTCCAGGCATGAATCTTCGTGCAGCAAGTTCGGTACCCTCAAGTTCAATACCCGTGCAAACTGCCAGCTACTCCAGTACTCAGCCAACTAACGCTGTCTCAACCGCTGCTTTTCAGAGTGCTCAGCAATCGTCATCAACATCTTCGGGAGTTCAGTGGACTAGAGCAGAACAGCGTCCATCGACGGCAATGATGACTAGCGGTAGCCCATCAAGTAAGAGCTTTGATGCGACCGGTTACCTAGTCAGTATCTTTTCCTCCACTGCAGGGCAACCCTCGCACGCTCTTACCGACCAACACGGCAAAGTCATTGCATATGTAACCGGGCTTTCAGGGATGAATCTCGACTTGAATATAAACCAACCAGTAGGAATCTACGGTCGTCGCGGATTTCTTCCCCAGCTTCAAAAGCCACACATTCAGGCGGAAAGAGTCATTCGACTCTAAGAGTTCTCTGATTGGACTACTCGTAAGCTGCCGGCAGATCGGCTCTACAATAATTCTCGAAGAGTCGCTTCCTTGAGCTGGCATGAACTCGATTCAATTGACGCTCCAGAACTCGAGCCTTTTCGCGAAGTTCGCTCAAGAAACCTGACGGAACAAAGTGGTTACTTCATTGCGGAAGGGCCTATTCTCGTCCAAGAGTTGTTGGCAAGCGATTACGATTGCCAAAGCTTGCTCGTCGGTGCAAAGCATCGTGACCGGTTTGACGCGTTGGAATACTCCAAATCGACCAACGTTTATTGCCTGCCTGAGGCACTGGTCGAGAAGCTCGTCGGCTTTCCATTTCATCGTGGCATCATGGGCTGTGGACTACGGAAGCCCCGCCAATCGTTGGACGATTCGCGAATACGCAACAAGCTTAAAATAGGCGTTGGGGAGACGATCACCGGACTAGAAGGGATCCATGATCCGGAGAATCTTGGAGGGATCATTCGCAGCTGCGCAGCTTTGGGAATACAACGTGTATTGCTTGGCCCCGGGTGCGCGGACCCGTTTTCTCGGCGAGCGTTGCGAGTAGCAATGGGAACGACGATGCGCGTCGAATTGCTTCATAGCGAGGCGCTGGACAACCTGCTGCCAGAGCTGAAAGCAGAACATAATCTAACCAGCTTCGCTGCGAGCTTGTCGTCTGAAACAGTTCCCCTGAAACATATGACTCGATCGGGTCCGGTCATCGTACTATTTGGAAACGAAAAACGAGGCATAAGCGATGAAACATTAAAAAAAGTCGACCACCAAATTTGCATTGATATGCATCTTGGGGTCGACTCGTTGAATGTGAACGTTGCGGCAGGAATCGTCCTACACTACTTCACTGAGATCCTTGAATTCAAAGATTGAAAGATCCGATCGATTACTCGGTCTTCAGGTCAAAATCCTGGGTCGATTCACCTGCTGCGAGCGTAGCGGTCAGTTCGGTTTGCGTGTTGTACTTGGCAGGAATCGTTTCCTTGAAGTCACCAGCTCCGGCATAGTCCTCACCACGAGCCGCATCTTCATAGGACTCGCTGCCAGAACCAGAGTTTTCGTCATATGGCGCGTTGTCTTCATCGACTGGATCGGCCGTATCATCTACGGTCTTTTCCGTTGTAATCGATACGTTGTATTTGCCCGGCGAAGCCTTTACCGTGTACTTTCCAGAAGCATCTGTTGTCGCAGCCGAACCGGTTCCACCGCCAATTGGAGTAAAGGCAACAATTAGCCCACCGGTCGCCGTTCCATCTACATTAACTGTCCCGGTAACGGTGGAAGTTGGGGCACCGCAACCAACTAGGCATACAAGGGCCGCTAATAGAACAAAAGAGGCAGCTTTCATCTCAGAGTCTCATTTTCGAAAGAGGGACCATAAAACTAAAAAAGGGCGGATTGCCCGAGCCATCCGCCCTTATTTTTACATGTAAACCAGTGTTAGTAAAGACTACTGGTCGATTGTGGCGACTTCACCACCTTCACGGCTACCCAAAGCACCCCAAACACCATAATCCGATGGACCAGATGGGTTTGCAACACTATTGGCAGTGATGTTACCGGTGTCGATGTTGTCCGAAACGTAATGTATGGAGCCATCGGCCATTGCAACGTTCACGCCACCTGTGTGATAGCTGGATGGAGGAGACATGTCTTCGTTACCGTCGACGCCACCCCAGTGACAGCTAGGACCATTTGGACGAACCATGGTCACGAAACCGCAGAAGTACGGACGACCATCCCAAGCACGACCACCCGTCGGGCGGAAGTTAGCTCGAACTTGCCCAGTCAGCTGACCAGTGGTCTGATCAACACGGGCATAACAAGCCGCAGGATTCCAGTCGCGCATATTCAACGCAACGCCACCCTTAATATCACGAACACCGCCACCTGCGACGCGTTCACTCATTAGGAGCGTATTTGAAGTTCCGTCCACGACCGCGGAAATCGGCAACCATCGATTGGTTTGAAAAATACCGCGGTTATCGCGATTAGATTGTCCTAGACGGAAGTGGTTCTGGTGATAGTCGTCACCCAAACAAACCTTGTAGTTCAGAATCGAAGGACTTTCGTTTCGATTGACTACCGGAGGATCCGACGGACAAATGAACGTTGGAATGTCGACCTGCCAATTTAAAGCAGCCCAAGCTCGCTCATCATCATCGCTAAAGTGACCTGGTAGGTTGTCCCAAGGGTCAGGAAGACCAGGACCTTGTGGTTTGGAACGAGCAGCCATATTGTTCGCAAGAGGACCTTGCTCAATGTAAGGCAACAACTGGATGGTGTAGGCATATTTTCGCCAGTTCCATCGCCCAATTCCGGATGGGGTACCTTGATACCCGAACGAAGTAAAACGTTTGTATGCAGACTCGTAATTGAGCTGTGCCAATGCGAGTTGCTTAAGATTGTTCGAGCACTGCATACGACGTGCAGCTTCTCGAGCAGCCTGAACAGCGGGGAGCAATAGCCCCACAAGAATGCCGATAATGGCGATAACTACCAGTAGTTCAACGAGTGTGAACCCCTGACGTCCCGTCTTTTTCATTAATCACTCCTTAATGAATCAGAAAACAACGAAATCTCATCAAAAATACCTATAAAGGTGACTCAATTCTAATAACTGTTGGTACTTGAAACAATACGTTGGCAGATTACAAAAACTTAGGCACCGCTAATTTCGTCTTTTTGGCTTTCGTCCTGCCCTTCGGCAGGACCAACTGACCTCTTATCGGCTTTTCCGAGCCCGTTCGCCACCAAGCACGAACCACCCAAAAGGACTACGGAGAGGCCAAAAAGTGCAATTTGGTTTTCTTTGTTCCCTGGAAACACAGCATCGTGCTGTTCAAGAGGTGTTATCAGCCCTTGCAATAGACAATACACGGCCAAAGTTGCCACAACTCCGATCAAGCCTCCTACGATAGCATCGACAATCGACTTTCCAATGCTCCCGGCTGCTGCAACGGCGACGGCTGTCACCAATCCGACAGGGGCAAGCATCAAAGCCCAGCGTCCGACCCAGTACATCATCGAATTGTTGAAAGTCATCGTCTGGTCATGCCAGTGCCCCACAAAGGCGCAAAGCCAGCCTGCGCCAGCGCCAAGAACCAAACCAACCACAAATCCGACAAGTCGCCCACGGTTTCCACTCGCCGTAGTACTCGAAACTCCCGAAATTGCGGCAAGTATTGCTCCCCAGCAAACATAAACAATGGTGTCGCTCTTAAGTGCCGAAGCGTTCAATTCTGCCGACTGAGCCTCGGTAACTTCAAGAGATTCCTGCGCCTCCTTAGACGCATACTGGAACTTGTCGTACTGAGACTGCACGCCGTAATACATACTTGGGATCGCAATAATTGCGAGGAAAAGAAAGAGACAAAAACTCTTGATCATGTCCGATCTTCGCTGGAGGGTTTGAAGGCAAGACTGCTTGATTTGCGGTGAGAGGCAACGAGTCTAATACATAAAGCGTCAATCGTGAACAAGTTCCGAAGTTTTATCAACGGGAACTTTCGATTGTTGCTCTGTTCCGTCGGGCCAAAGCACACGAACGACTATTTCTTTTTCGTCATATTTACCCAAGCCAAAATGCAAGATCGCACCGAACTGACTTTGATAACCCTTACCACTCATGACTTCTGATAGTTGTGTACTGCCGTTAACAGTTACCTCGACCCGGGCACCAATCGCCCTGGGATTTCCACCCTCTTGTTTTAGGCTTACCTGAATCCAATGGTTCTCATTTGCCAACTCATTGCGAAGATAACTGACTGCAGAATTGGAATTCACGACAATCACATCAATATCACCGTCGTTGTCAAAGTCTTCAAACGCCGCAGCGCGACTAGTCTCGACAATCTCAAGACCATTCCCGGCAACACGAGAAACGTCGGTATACCTTCCGTCTTCATTCTGTAACACATAGTTGCGTATCTTCATGGCGGTGCGATCATCGATATCCTCGATGCGATCAAAATGGCCACATGCGATATAGATATCCTTGTCGCCGTCATTGTCAAAATCGACGAACCCCGTTCCCCAATTCACATGCGGGAAAAGTTCACGCGTGACCCTAGCATTGGAAGTCGCATCTTCGAAAAGACCGTCACCCAAGTTTCGATAAAGAACGGGCATTTCAGCCTGATAATTGGTTACGATTAAGTCCAACAATCCGTCGCGATTGAAATCGGCACAGTCTACGCCCATACTGGAGTTGGCCTTCCCACTTGAATCGCAAGCGGCACCGTAAAGCAATCCAACTTCTTCGAACACTCCTTTGCCATCGTTCAAGAACAAGAAGTTCGGCTGTCCGTCATTACACACATAGATGTCCGTGTCCTGATCATTGTCCAAGTCTGCACACACCAAACCCATTCCAGGTCCTGATACAGCCGCAATACCCGATTCCTCGCTGATATCCGTGAACGTGCCATCGCCTTCGTTGCGATACAAGGTATCGGGAACCGGTTCATAGTACTGAGGACCAGCTTGAAACCGCTTGCCTTTAATCACAATCGGAACGTGGTTGTCGTACGTAAAGTTGACATAGTTCGCAACATATAAATCAAGATCGCCGTCCTTGTCGATATCAAGGAATCCGACGCCTGCTCCAACCTGATTCCCATTGCCGACCCCGGCATCCTTGGTCACATTCGTAAATGACTTGTCGCCATTGTTTCTAAACAAGACGTTGGGCCCGAAATTATTCACGTAGATGTCTGGATCACCGTCTCCATCGTAGTCAGCAACCGATGCGCCAAGTCCATACCCGGTATCCCCCACGCCAGCTTCGTCAGTAACGTCGGAAAATGTTCCATCGCCGTTGTTTCGATAGAGCGCATTGGTAGGCTCTTTCTCCATTTTGGTTCCGCGAAGTGCAGCGCCATTCAGAAAGTAGATATCCTGATAGCCATCTCCATCGTAGTCCAATGTCACTACACCTGTGCTCATTCCTTCGACGATGTAACCTTCGGTGCTGCCACCGTGCGAGTGTACGAAATTAATCCCAGATTCCTCAGTGGCATCAACTAGTCTTATTTCAGTTTCTTGCGACTTAGCAAAACTGCAGATCGCAGACCAAACTAGAAAATTCAGTACGGACCTGAACAGCCAGTGGCGACTCGACGGTAGGAGCATGAATTGATCCTTGGCGTTATAAAAAGAGGAGAAATCACAATTTCGCAGCTTGGGCCTCAGCGACTTGGGCCTCAGATTCATTGCCTGCCGCACGCAATGTCCTGGCCAATAACAAGAAACCCTGCTTACTCGGTTTCAACTTGACGGCATGCTGCACGTACCAGACCGCCTTTTCAGGCTGATTCTGCTCCAACAGAAAGTCGGTCATGGCTGCATAGCCAGTCACCATTTGCGGTGCGAGCGAAATGGCGAGCTTGATCGCACTTTCCGCCGCTTCCGGGTTTTCGCATGATATTTCCGACTTGGCCAGTTTAAGATAGCCCAAAAGATTCGTGGCATCGATTTCTACTGCTCTTGCTCGAACAACCCTTTCGTTCTCAAAACGTTCTTGCCCCGCGTATATTCGTGCCAACTCTTCCAACGCATTTAATGCTTTCGGATCCAAGGCTAGGACGCGTAGCCAGAGTTGCTCGGCATCCCAAAGACCGCCGGCGGCCTCGTACATCACTGCAGCTTCACTCATGACCGATATGGCAATCTGGCGAGCCTCAGATTCCGACAAGATCTGATAGCGTTCTTGCGGATCGAGGTCCTTTTCTGTGAATCTCGAATAAGCGGCTTGAAACTTCTTCGCATCTTCGCGTTTTCCATTACGCATACATGCGTTGAAGAGCGCAAAGTAACCGGACTTGGTCTTGGCCCCCAGCGAAACAGCTTTCCGCAAATTGGCTTCAGCCTCTTCTGTCTTGCCCATTTTCAACTGGGCTTGGCCCAAAATCAACGTGAGCGAAGCAGCATTGGGTTGTACTTTAAGTGCTGTTTCTAAAACAGGAATCGCGTCGTCCGCACGACCGCCATTGGTAAGCGCCATTCCAAGGTGATGCGAGATATCCGTCGACTTCAGACCCCGAGAGACCGCCGTCTCCAACGTCTTAATTGCCGCATCATGGTCGCCACGGTCCATCTCAATTGCCGCCAAGTTCACGTAAAAGAACTCAACATCACCCGCGTCATTCACACACTCACGCCAAAGCTTTTCCGCCTTTTCGGTTTGATGCAACTGAGCGAACAGCATCGCATTCACGTGTTTGGCCATTGGCTCATTGGGCAAGAGAGTCAACAGTTGCTCTGCCACGAATGTTGCCTCGGCTTCCAGTTCATCCTTCTGGGCTGGAATGGGCTCGGCGATCAATCGGATGGTCGGGGCCGCCAACTTTTGCTCCGTCGACTCTCCCTCCGAAGACTGGGAAGATTCGTCGGAAGCCTGCATCTGCTCATCTGAGCCAGTAGAACTCGCCGGATCTTTAATCGCGCCCAATTCTTCCTCGGCGACGCTCTGAGCCTCCCGAGGATCATCCGCTCCAGGTCGAACGATTGCGACAATGGAAAGTGCCGTTGCCACGACTCCCAGCACGATTGCCAATACCGCACTTCGATTGGTTTCCGACGAGCTCGCCAAGAGACTACTCCACAAAAGTTTGGACGCTACCAAGATCTGTTACTGAATGAACCGACTTTTTCCCGGAAGGCCACATGATACGCACTTCCACCGACTTCGTCAGCGCAGTGAGGCCAAAGTGCACCTTACTGCCATAGTGACTCTGGTAGCCGCGCCCGAGATGAATCGCGGCAAGTTGCTTTTGCAACGTTGCTTGCTCCGCGCTCAAACTTCGCACCTCGACCATCGCCCCTGCACCATCGCGATTCGAATCCGTCCCACAAAGCCGAACTCGCAGCCAGCTTCCAGCGGCATCATGCAGGTCATTCCGCAATAGCGAAGGCCTTTGATTGGCGTTGAGCACGACAATATCTTGGTCACCGTCTCGATCAAAGTCTGCGAAACCGGCTGCCCGAGAGCTCTCTTGAACTGCTAGTCCGCTGCTGGACCTTTGTGCCACCGTCGAAAAACGATTGTTGCCCTGGTTCACCATCAGGAAATTCTCAACCTTGACACGTGTTGTATCGCGAATGTAGGCAATATTATCCATGAAGTGACCGCAAGCTATGAAAATGTCGCAGAGCCCATCGTGGTTGAAGTCTTCTAGGCCAATTCCCCAATGCACGTGCGCGAAAAGTCGCCGGTCTAAACGCGCTTGGTTCGTTCCATCCTCAAAAAATCCCTCGCCAAAACTCCCGTATAGCACAGGCATTTCATCTTGGTAGGTCGTTGAAAGGAGGTCCAGCCAACCATCGCCATCGAGATCACGAGCTTCCACGCCCATGTTTCCGTTCGGCTTGCCAGCTCCATCCAAAGCCACGCCATTCAGGATCGCTTGCTCGTCAAACTCTCCATCCCCCTGATTGATCCACAGGAAATTTGCCCGAGTGTCATTGGCAACAAAAATATCGCAATCGCCATCGCGATCGAAATCTGCTGCCAGGACGCCCATTCCCGTTCCAGCAAAACTCGCGATGCCAGATTCTTCGCTCACATCGGTGAATTGCCCTTGGCCATCATTGCGGAACAATAAATCTTGTTCCGGTGCGTAATCGGTGGGACCCGGATGAAACTGGTAGTTTCCAATAAAACGTTCGATGTGATCTTTAAATTCGAATTTCTGATAATTGGCGCAATACAGATCTAAATCGCCATCGTTGTCCATGTCGAAAAAAGTCACCCCGGCTCCAAACAACCGCCCTGCCTCAACACCGGCAAACTGCGTCGCATCCTCGAATGTTCCATCGCCATTATTGCGATAGAACTTGTTCTCACCAAAGTTGGAAACATAGACGTCCGGGTCCCCGTCATTGTCGTAATCTCCGCAAACAACGCCGAGTCCGTATCCAGTGTCGCCGACTCCAGCGCTATCAGTCACATCCATGAATTCCCAGTTGCCCAAATTGCGAAAAAGCCGATTCTTGGGAGCCATCGGGCCAGGCTCAGACAACCACTCTTGGCCTCTTGCGGGCAGCCGGGCTCCGTTGAGAAAGTAAATATCATCGAGCCCGTCCCCGTCGTAATCAAAGACGGCCATACCACTCGCAAAGGGTTCGACGACATAATGCTGGCCATTCGATCCGTCTGTGTGCCGGAAAGCGAGATTAACCTGCTCGCTAACATCGGTCAGCTGGAGCGATGAAGTCTGTTCCAACTGCCCGAGCGCGGTTCTATTTCCCAAGACGCTTCCGACCACCGCGCAGAACAGCAGATTCAGCAACGAAACTCCCCGCCAGCACCTCATGGCTGTTGTACCACGGTGAAAACCTGGTTGGCCTGAACACCTTTAAGCATCTGTACTTCGCCGCTGGGCCAACAAATCTCAAGATCGGCCTCTTCATTCTGCCCCAGTCCAAAATGAAGACGAGATCCAAAGTGACTTTGGTAGCCACGGCCACTGCGAACCTCACAGAACTGCTGGCGGTCTTGCGTTGTGACCTGCACCCGAGTTCCAAGAGCATCGCGGTTGACTCCCCTGCCCCTGAGATCAAGTTGCAACCAATGATTCTGATTAGAAGTCTCGTTATACAGAATTTGCGTTCGACTGTTGCAATTCAAGATTGCCACGTCCATTCTGCCGTCCAGGTTCCAATCCTCGAACACTGCTCCGCGACTGCTCGCAGTATCCTTCAGTGCTTCACCTGCTTGTTCTGTCGCCGATCGAAATCTGAGACTCCCAAGATTCTCCATCAAACTATTCCTCACAGAGTACTCCGTTTGAGTTGTCAATTCTCCGGCATTCTTGAGAAAATGACCGTTGCAAACAAATGCGTCGTCATCTTGATCGCAATCAAAGTCGACTAACCCCACCGCCCAGTTTACGTGTGGTCGAACTTCCATTCCAATCCGACTGCGCCGTGTGATATCTTCAAATATGCCACCGAAGTTCTGGAACAGCATGGGAAACTGTCCCGTATAGTCTGTCACTAAGAGTTCGCCAAAGCCATCGTCGTCCAGGTCTGCAATGTCGACTCCCATACTTCCATTGGCGACGCCGAGAATATCGAAGGCAACACCGCTGCTTAGGGCAACTTCCTGAAACTTACCGCTTCCCAAGTTCTGGTAAAGCCGATTTGGCTCTCCGTCGCAAGCCACAAAAATATCTTGGTCACCATCTTGGTCGAAGTCGCCGGCAAGCGCACCCATGCTTGGACCGGAAAGCTCGGCAATTCCACTCCCTTCCGTTGCGTCTGTGAAAGTACCGTCACCATCGTTGAGGAACAATGTGTCTGGCGTGGGCGCAAAGTCCTTTGGCCCAGGCGGAAAGGGAATGGCGTTTGGTAGCAACTTTGCATGTCGAGCAAAGTCAAAGTCGACGTAATTTCCGACGAAGAGATCCGTAGCCCCGTCGCCATCGAAATCTGAAAACACGACTCCAGCTCCAAACTTTTGGCCGTCACTCACGCCCGCATGACTAGTCACGTTGGAAAACGTGCCGTCACCGTTGTTTTGCCAGAGTTGATTTTGACCAAAATTGCTGATGTACAGGTCCGAAAACCCATCGTTGTTGAAATCGGCTACTGACACTCCAAGGGAATAGTTGGGATGACAAGCGGGCAATGCTGCATCCACTTTTTCAAATAATCCAGATGCATCATTACGATACAATGGATTTGCTGCAGCCACGTTCGGCGGTCCGTCCTGGCGAACGGGCAAGTCACAACCATTTAGAAAGAAAATGTCCAAGCGACCATCTGAATCGTAGTCCAAAGAAGCAAGGCCGGCCGCCATGAATTCGACCAAGTACTTGCTTCCCTTACTTCCATCGTCATGCTTAAAATCAATGCCACTAGCCAAAGTCATATCCTTGAACCGAATCTCTTGCGCCTTGGCCGAGATCGCCGTTGCCGCAAAGATAAGCAAGAAACTCAGGAATCTCAAAACCGTTTCGCGCATCGAGATCTAACAGCTAAGGCTGGGCCGGGGACATTGGGGAGCCAAGATTCGTACCACTTTGCGTTGCACCTGGATCTGACCGCCACATAGGGTGCTCTGGCCACAACTGACGGGCGCGCTGAATGGCCGCCTCTGCTGACCGCTGTTGGCCTGATGTCTCGTAAGCTGCAGCCATCAACGCGTAGGCTTCCACGCTTGGATTCCGTTCCAGAACTTCCGCTGCCATTCTTCTGGCCGCCTCGCCATTCCTTTGGGCGACATAAAGTTTTGCTAAGGCAGCCTGTGCGATCGTTCCTTCAGGATCGCTTTCCACCGCTGCCTCCAATATTTCCACCGCGCGCTCCATCTCCCCAACCTGCGAAACAAGACTGGCTAAGTTGATCACATTAAAAACATTCTCCGGCTGCTTCTGCACAAGTAGCTCGTGTAGGGCGATCGCGTCACCAATCCTATTTTCCTCCAAATAGAGGGAGGCTAATGACTGATAAGCTTTCGATCGATCTGGATAAATGGCGATCGCATCTCGAACCCACTTTTCAGCTTGGACATTGTTTTGGTTTTGATTTGCGATGGAAGCGGCGGACAGCTGCAAATTATAAGCAATGCGTCTAAGGGCATTTGTGTATCCCTCCTGGAAACCGTTTCCGTTCTGTGAATTGTCCTTCGTGCCGGAAGACTCAGCTTTCTTTTCCTGAATCTGCTTTCGGATCTCTGTTGCTTCGTCCATACGTTTTTGTCGAACGAGGGCCGTCGACAAGGTGAACAGCACAGATTCATTCTCACCACCGATTGAAATGGCTTTGCGAATATTCCTCTCAGCCGCTTCGTATTGTTTGAGCTGCATTTGCACACGAGCAAGCGCCTTGAGAGTATCCACACTCTGCGAATTCAGCTGATTCGCCTGCTCCAACCATTTCAAAGCGTCTTCAGTCTCTCCCAAGTTTTCGTGGGCTTGGGCAAGCAGCCGCAGCAGCTCTTCCGAACCCAG
>JBCCEO010000134.1:0-13638 GCA_039030255.1 Planctomycetota bacterium
CGCAGCCCCGAGCCTCGTCCCGGCGGCGGGCTGACCCCGTTGCAGACCCAGGATCCGACCCAGAGCGTTTCCCGGGAGCTTATCCCTGGACTCACTACACGTGGTTCGGCCACGGCCACACTTTTCCCTGCGGTACTTGGCCAGATCCAGGCTTTTCATATGCTCTGCTTTTGGACTGACATCCGATTGTCCCTAATCCACGACTTTTAGACGCATTGGGAGATCCTATCAAAGTCATCTGGTTGATTCCGATAACCGAGCAGGAGCGGCAGTTTGCAATGAAGCATTCGAGCGATGAATTGCTACAGGATCTACCGCTGATCGTTGGAATTTTGAGAAGTAGCATGGGTGCACACTCAAGTTGCTGTGAACCTCAGTGTCTCAACCAGACATCATGACTGCGACAAATTGGAAGGCACTTCTGGGCTGCGTTTGTCCAGAGTTGGTTGGCTTTGCAAATTCGTAGTGCGCATATCAAAAGAACGCGAACAAGAACTTGCGAAACAAGATGGGAATTGAAAAAGGTGGCTTCCGAACTCGGAAGCCACCTAGTTTTTAGTTCAACGCCAATTCACTACGACTGGACGTCGTTTAGAAGCCTTCTTGGCGATAGACTTCGTCGATCGCATCTAGGTAATTTGCAGCCGTGTATGGAGGAGCCTGCAAGTCAACTTGTTGCCAATTGAAATCATTCTCGGCTCCAAGGATGCGAATGATGGTTACACCATCCTTGTTCATCTTGACGAAGTCGCCCTTCTCAAGCCGAGCTGTAAAGATGTTGCCGGCTGAGTCGATTCGCGATAGCAGCACACTGTTATCTGGCCCCATCACAGCTTCAGCGAAAACATTGCCGTCAAATCCATCCAGATTGGCACCCCAGAGCAGGCTGTTGTCTGAACCAACCGCGAAGTATGCTCCGTTCAGAAGCAAATCAGGGTTCAGCATGACGTAGCTGGAGGCGAGTCGATCAATCGTGCTCGCAACATTGAGTTCCAAGCCCAAAACGGCAAAGTTGTAACCACTTGCGTCTTGCCCACCTGGCTGAGCAATGTTGACCGTGAACTGATTCTCGACCGAATCGCTGTCGCCAAGTGCTCCAGGAACGTCGGAGCCGTCCATGAAGTAGGCTGGAGTTTGGTAGCTAACCGTGTAATCCCCTGGAGCAAGTGTGCCGAAGGAGTAACTTCCGTCAGCGAGCGTCATCATGGTGACAGGCGTGATTTCCTGACCCAGGGCATTCCCGGTCAAGGTTACCGGAACGCCGCCCAGGAATCGCTCAGCATCGTCGACTACGGAGTCCGAAGTTTCGTCGACCCACACGACACCTGAAATCACGCTAGGCTGGAAAGCTTCGATAGTGACATTAACGACACCAGTGGCTGTTCCACCTACACCGTCCGACAAAGTGTACTGGAATGAGGTGTTACCCGCGAAGTCAGGATCTGCGGTGTAAGTAATCGTTCCATCGTTGTTCAGTACTGCAGTTCCTTCGGCAGGATTCGTGTTTGTGACACCAGTGATGGAAAGGGTTTGGCCTGACTCGTTTTCTGGCCCCGCACTGTCATTAGCCAGAAGGTCCGCAACAGAAATCGAAAGTGGGATTTGATTGAATCCAGAGGCCGCATCGGCTCCAGCCATTGGAGCGTCGTTGACTGCATTGACGGTAATTGTCACGGTACCAGTGGTCGTCAAATCACCGTCGCTGAGCGTGTACTCAACCGTGTCCGTTCCATTGAAATTGGCGTCAGGAGTGTAAGTCACATTTCCGCCAGACAAGACGGCTGTTCCGTTGCTAGTTGGCGAAGTAACAGCTGTGATCGAAAGCGTTTGTGCAGACTCATCTGCGGGACCTGCGCTATCGTTGGATAACAAGTTGCTAACAGGAATGGAGATAGCTAAATCTTCGTTCGTGCTGGCGGAGTCGTTGCCCGCAGTAGGAGCGTCATTCACAGCGGTGATTGTGACCGTTACCGTGCCAGTTGCACCGGCCCCGTCATCATCCTGGGCGAAATACGTGAATTCTTTCGTACCATTGAAGTCTGTCGGTGGCGTGTAAATGATGCCAGTGTTGTCGGAGGTGAAATCAAGAAGACCGTCTCCGCTATTAATGACTAAACTTGCGATGGAGAGCGTTTGCGGGTTCTGGGAAGAAGGTCCTTCGCCAACTCCAGGTGAATCATTGGCCAACAAAGTAGATACGGCAATGGTGACGGGAGTGTCCTCTTGAGTCGACGCCGTATCATTTACAATAATCGGCGGATCATTGACGTTGGTGACTGTTACCGTGACCGTGCCAGTCGAGTCGAGACCCGTTCCATTCGTGTCATTCATGACATAAGTGAACGTGTCCGTTCCATTGAAGTCGGCGCTCGGCACATAGTTTACGGTGTCATCCGACGTTTCGGTCGTTCCCTTGTCATCGACGGATACCGTGCCAAAGCTGGCGGAACCAACGCTCACTAGGAGTGCAACTTCACCGTCTGTAACTCGATCATTCGCAAGAACATCGATTTCAACACCAGCACCATCTTCTGCGGTGGTAGCTTGGTCACCACGAGCTCGTGGTATAACCGTGGGTTCAACCGTGACGGTTACTGTGGCGGTGGCTTCCAACGTTCCGCCATCTTGAATGGTATAGGTGAAGGTTTCGTCACCGACAAAGCTTGCAGCCGGAGTATAAAGCAAGTTGCTGCCAGAGATCGCGACCGTGCCTCCGTTGCTGGTCGTGCCGGTAGCGGTAATCGTCAACGTGTCAGAATTCTCATTCGGACCGCCATTGTCGTTCGTCAAGACTGCAAGCACATTGTCAGAAGTTTCTTCGTCTACTTCAAAGGCATCGTTGACGGCGACAGGAGCGTCGTTGACCGGATTCACTGTGATCGTGACAGTCGCCTGTGCAGACACGAGGCCCGTATTGTCACGAATGGTGTAAGCGACAAGATCTGTACCGAAGAAGTCTTGTGGTGGCGTGTAAACCAGACCATTCACGGTGCCCTGCGTAGATTGCAATGTAGAGACAGAGTCGATCGCAAATGTGCGTCCTGTTTACGCGGTGTCATTTTTGGTGATGTTGCCGTTAAAAGTTATCGTGGTGTCTTAGGCCATGCTAACGGAGTCGTCTTGGGCGATCGGTGCAGTTGGATCAGAAACAACCGTCAGAGCAACGGTGCCACCAAAATCAACCATTGTTGGAGGAACCACAAAGAACTCAATTCCGTCCGATCCAGGAGCCTGGATCAGGATGTCCGTATCTGGCGACTGTGCACCATCGCCAGGTGAGAAGTTCACAACACCCGGAGAACGCCCGATCATTGGAACTGTGTACAGAAGTGTTGGCGTGCCAGGAGAAGGGAAGTCAGCAGGGTCGGTTAGCGGAGAGATCGCACCGAAGTTGTCAAACCTGTCGTCCAGAACATTACCGTTTGCAAAGCCAAACTCGTAAACAGACGTGTTGTAACTAACCGAAGCATACTCAGTATCCGGAGTGGATTGATCCCCATCAACAATGGTATTCACCTCGAAATCAAAACTCTCGCCCGGCTGAACTGCAACGTTCGTTGGATCCAGCGTGATTGTAGGAAGGTTCTGTTGGGTGAGGTCACCAATGAAGCGAATGTCAAAGTTGAATCGAAGAATTCCCGCTCGAGCGTCTGCATCCTTGGCAACAGTGTCCACTTGGGCTCGTACATTGCCGACACCGACGTTCGGAAGTGCTGCCAGCGCGTTTTCAATCTGTTGGGCAATTCCAGGCTCTTGTTGGTTCTGACCGTTCTGAATCAAGAAGATCGGGTCCGTCGTTTGCCCGTCAAAGCTGAGGGTGAAGCTACTGTTTGTTGCTCCAGCCAACTTGTCGATGAAGAAGCGAAGCTGTTGAACTTCGCCCACGTCAATGTCAAAGGAAGTAGTGTTATCAAATCCAACATCCAAGAACGCGGAAAGGACACCACGAGCCGGATTGGTAAAGCTCATTCTTGTGTCGCGAACAAATGTTCGCATCGCGAACCTTTGCCCAACCGTGACTTGATTGCCAGCAATGACGTTCCCGTCCTGATCCACGAAGTCATGGCTAAATTCAACCAGTGGCGTGTCTTCTGCAAGCGCTACGTTATTCAACGCATCAATAGGAATCAAAGCATCGATGGCGGAAAGTGATCCGTCGCCGTTCGTGTCCCAAAAGAGTCCCTCGCGACTTGACGAAGGGTTATTCAGCAAATTGATAATATGTAGGGCATCAAGCGCACTTACGTGACCATCACCATTTACATCGGGGGGCAAGACCGCATGGAAGCCAGTGGTCGCAGGGTCCATGCCAAAATCGGCAGCCAACAATTGCCGATTTTCAAGGTTTTCCAGTTCCAAGCGTCGCTTGCGGTTCTCTCGAGTTCGTCGTTCGCTCTTAAGTCGTGGAAGGAGTTTTGCGATTGGATTTTTCATCTTTGCGCCTAGAGACCCAGATTATGAGGGAGTTGCTTCGACCGTTGTAAGTACTTGGGAACCCAACTAATTCACGTCTCCTTCAAGCCAAACTCGATGACTTGAAGAAAGGACGAGTAAAAGAGACGTGTTAGGTCGGACTTTTGATCATTCAGATTAGTTAAACAGCGTTGAATTTGCAATTCTGGCAAAGTGGGCATTTTGCGAAATGCTTAAACCAAGTCCGTTTGTTCCAATTGATCAGTCTCCAGCAACATTAGAGAGGATTCCGGTTGTAAAGTTCCAAGGTTCCGTTAGCTAATACCTGGATCTTTATACCACTCTAATGGAGGGGGTGTTGGCCTGCGGGTCCAGCCAGACTGCCTCTTCATCTTTTTTATCGGCATCCTCTTCCGACGAGCTTGCTATTTGAATGCCTGCGAAGGGTAGGAAGCCAAACGCCGGTCGGGTTGTTTCTGCTATATCCGCTACGATTGCTTCTCCTTCTCCACTTAGCCCATTTTCGGTAAAGGAGTTGGCTTCATCTGCGAATATTGAGTCTCGGGCAGAGGAGAACCAATCCTCTGGAAGCGGTGGTCCGTAAAACTCGCCCTCGGCGTTGGCCCTGGTATTCAGTTCGAAGATAACCAGCAATGCGTCAAGAGGCGATAGGTGCCCGTCGCCGCTCGGGTCGAGATAGGGAGGAACGTCCACAACATCGGTCGGCAACGAGCGCGAACCGATTCGATTGAGATCGTCCACGAGTAACAAGACATCAATGGCGGAGACGAATGTGTCGCCATTGATATCAAATTCATTAACTGGATTTTGCCAAGGGCTGGTCGTTGGCTGGAAGCCAAAGTCGACGTCAACGAGTGCCGATCCAGCTACGACTTGTACTTGTTGCTCTGCACTCTCGGGGTCGGAAGCTCGGAAAGCACCACTGGGCGTGACACGCACATTGTACGTCCCAGTTTGAAGTCCAGGAAACGCGAAGCTACCTGCGACGCCGGTGAACATTTGGGACTGAGGACCAAAGCGGAGGAAGTCCAATTTGACTGAGGAACTGATATGGCTGCCAGCGATCACGTAGGCGATGTCGCTCGCGGCGCGTTCAATGGTCATCGTTTCAACTTCACCCACATTGAGGACGGAAGTCGTGTAACGGCCAACCAGTTGTCCCTCGGAGTTGAAGGCCTCCAGGCGTCCAATCGAACTAATGCTTGTGCCGATCACATCAATCGAAACACTGCTTGTTGGGTTATCAAACTCGGCTTGCAGACGTCGCGTTTCAGAGTTCCAGCTGGTCAGATAGGATCTTGTTGCCCGTGAAAATACACGAAAGTTCTTGGTACCCGTACTAGTGGACCCGGTGTCAGTAAAGACGCCAACGCGGCCATCGGCATCGAGCCCGACAGCTTGAAGCGATACGCCCGCGAGCGAACTATTGTTGATCTGTCCGTCGGGGAAGTCATCGGGCTCTACGTTGATCCGTGTCTCAATATTATTTCCGAATGCATCTACCAGTTCTACATTCCACAAAGAGGATCCGTATTCACCGATGTCACGCAGCCCGTTCTGGTTGTTATCAATCCAAACGAAGCCGTTGATTCCAGGAACAGTCGTAGAGTCCGCTCGGTCCAAACGCCCTTGGAATACATTGCTGACCACGGTGGTTTCTGAATCTCTCGCGCGGATTTCAATTTCTTGGGCCGCGCTCGGAACGCTAATGGAAAGATCTAAATCCACTTCGTAAGCATCTGGTGCCGAGTGAGGCTGCCACGGCCCATCGTCGAATCGATATTCAATCTGTCGAATTCGGTTTAAAGTAATGTCATTGCCATTGCCAGAAGAGTTCAGGTTCGGCAAAGTCTGTACGGCTGCACGACCCGTAAATCGATATGTCGACGTGTTGGTATCCAAAAAGCCGGTGCCGGTGAGCGAGTGAGGTACGTCGAGTACATCAAATATTCCGTCTCCATCGCTATCTTGCCAGCCTACCATCGCGAGTGTCGAGGCTGGGGATATGTGATTCTGGTAAGCAGTTTCAAGCAATGAGCCGGAAGCCATTATGCTTGGTTGCTGCTCAAAATCGGGGTCAGGATTATCGTGTGCGTTCTCATTCAGCGTGTTGTAATAGCCACGCCGTGAGAAGTACGTGCCGCCGCCAACATATTCATCACGCGACCAGAAGATGTGCCCAAGCTCGTGGGCGAAGGTCGATGCTGGCCGCGTCGACGGAACGACCATGAAAAGGCCGCCGGCAAAGGCAAACGCGCGCCGAAAAGATCCTCCAGGCGCGAACTCCCCGTCGACGTCGTTGAAAGAAGGAACAACGATGATCGTAAAAGCCCAATTCGCATTGTGGTCTTCGCGCTTATCGTGGTTGAAGGCCTTCATATTGGCCTCAAGGCTGAACGAATTATAGCCCTGTGCGTTCAGAAACTCCTGGACGTACTTCGAATAGTCATTGGAGCGGCGATTGATCCCTTCATACTGAGTTGAGAAGGGCGTGTCCACGAAGGTAGTGTCCACCGTAAAATCAACATCGTGGACGGTGTTCAAGTTATCGAGGGCCGTGTCCCACCACTGCAGGCCCTGGTTGATGTTGTTGAGGGTTGTTTGAATCTTTAATTCATTCCAGTTCTCCGTGCTCGGATCAAGCTGGCCATTGCTCTCAAAGAATACAGGGGTTACCGCGACGTCACCGAGTAGGAACTCGCCAGTATCAGTCTCCATTGCCCCGTAAGGCATGGCCGTGAGAACGCGACGGCACTCCAACTTCTCTAGCTGAAGTCGTCTACGTCGGATCGCAGAAGTGGAATGGAATGAATTCATACTCTGTCTCAGCGAGATTTGTCTACAAAGGCCCACTGTAATGGGGCCAATCTCGAAAAAGAATGCCACACCTTTCTGACTCTATTTCGTCTGAGTTGTTCCCTCAATCCTTGATAGCAGCATGAAAGAGGAGGAATCCAGAAGTGCCAGATTTATCGTTTTTTTCGTTGTAGCTGCACGAAAAAAGGCTGCTGGTTGTGGTCCCAGCAGCCCTTGATATCGGCATTTTTTATCGTATCCAGCAGTGCCAAACGTAAAGCAATTCACCTTACGCCCGCCGAAATACTCTTCTTAAAGCATCTCGTCAGCCAAGCTGCTGAAAATGTCGTCGTCTCGATCGTCCTCATCGTTCAACTCGGCCCAAGCCAAATCTGAAACCGAGTTCTGTCCCTGAACAGGAAGTCCAGCGAGCATTGCCTCGTCCGTGTCCGCATCGACAAGAGCCGCATCAATGACATCTTGAGCCGAAGGTCGGTGGCGACGAAGCTCGGTCACCATGTTCTCAATTCCTGGTGCCCAATCGCTGGCCAGAACCATCTGATTGCCAAGATCAAAGTCAGCTAGACCCATATCGGTATTCAAACCAGCTTGGAACTCACCTTCACCCGTTCGAGCATTCAGGAAGCTGATAACTTCCAGCGCGTCGATAGCCGTAACGAATCCATCGCCGTCGACATCATAGTATGGAGGTGCATTCGGGGCAGGTAACGTCAGCCGCGAAGGCAGACCAGCCTGATTTAATCGAGCAACGATTTGCAAAGCGTCGATCGCCGAAACGAAACCGTCCCCATTAATATCCAAGTTATTGCCTGGATTCTGGTAGGGGTTGGCTTGCAGTGTTACGACATGATCCTCAACTTCACCATCTTGAGCCTCGCCAACAGGATTCAAAATCGCATTCTCATCCGTGCTGAGTCGAACGCGGACAACCGTTTCGCCAACGGTGCTAAATACACCATCGCCGTTGGTGATTCCTTCGATCGGTACTGGGAATGAAATCGTCGTCGAACCAGCTGAAACTGGATTCGGTCCGAATACTCGTTCACGAAGCTCGAAGAATCCATCGCCATCAAAGTCAACCCATACCGAAGCGTAAGCTGTTTCTCCGGTTGTGTTCGTAACATCAATCGTTACGTCACCTTGGAAGGCCGTGATTAGATTTCCAAAGGTAACACCATCATCAAGGTCACCATCAGGAACTTTGGCGTCTGCATCAACCGTTACATCTGGTCCCAGATGCAGTCCGGTGATGACAGTATGCCTTGGCCCGTTCGCATTTGAACGTGAATCGTAAGGTTCGGCAGCGTCACCAAAGTCGAATCCTTCTCCCATGAAGATGTTCAGTTGGGTTGTGCCATCATCACGATTTGGCTTCAGCGAATTGCCAGCCAAATCTCGTACGGCACGGATTTGGTTCGCACCTTCTCCGGAAACCGCTTGGACGCCACTGATGATCAACCTCGCACCGAATTGAGTAGCAGAGACGCCACTAAGGTTGGCCGCCTCGATTGCTGCAAGAAGCTTGCTGGCAACTTGGCTCGACGTATCGTCATAGTCGATCGCAACCCGGATTGCAGCCAGTTCGCCTGGAGCACCCGTTTGAGTCAAAATTGTGTTGGCAAGATCGAGACCAACACTTGGACCTCCACCCAATCGCACAATACCATTTCCATCGTAGCTAGGTGCCAAGCCAATACTGGCGTTTTCAACGGCATTCGCAATAGCTTCACCAATCGTTTGTGCATTTGCGTTCGCTGGATACTGTACTGGAACGTTTCCAGCCAAGACCCCGCCGTTGGTATCCAATTCAAATACGGTGGTCGTGCCGTTATTCTCGATGCCGAAGGTCTGCCCATCCAACAAATCTGGTGAAGGCAGTCCAGCCTCGAGAGGAATCTGAAGGCCAAATACGGTCTGCACTCCAGGTAAGCCAGAAACAGTTAATGCGGAACCTTCGTTCGTGAATCGCAGCGGAGCATCGCTCTCAACTTGAACTTTGTTGTCGTGCGTCACGGAGGCAACAGCCAGCAATCCTGAGTTGTTGATTGCTTGCGCCAGTGCATTTGCTGCGGCTTCGAGCGTTGGGTCTTGTCCCATCGAAACAGCGGTTCGATCGGGAAGTATCGATCCATCCGTATCCAGCTCGAAGGTTGTGCGAATTACACCGTCATCCAAGATGAAGGCGGTACCATCTGTAATATTGGCATCAGTTCCATCACCGGTCGGAATGTCGATCAAGAAGCCGAGGTCCAATTCGAATGTCGTCTCGCTTCGATCCCCATCAATGATCTTGAATTGTGAACCATCGGAATATTCTTCCGCGGGCAATGCCACAATGGCCGATTCTGAAGAGTTGATGAAGCGGATTGTATAAACGCTTTCCTGCTGCCATAGACCAGCCAGCGGAGTCAAGCGAATGACACCATTGGTGGAATCATAACCGAAGCGATAATCTAGCCCTTCGACCAATGGAACATCATTGCGGAACAACAAGATGGCAGGCGATGTCACTGTGGTGTGATCAATGCCTGTGCCTGGAGTTGGGTCGCTTGGAGCAATTCCATCTACAAGTCGGATGTCGAAGTGAGTCAACGCAATGTTGGTCAATTCGACGGTGGTTGTATCTGGGTTCGAGTCCAACCCTGCGTTATCGTTGTCCAGCGGATTCAGCAATACAGCGGAAGGTCCAACGAAATCCCCGCGGTCTTGCGAACCACGATCCTTGAAGACATTTGCTCCCAAACCAGCTGGTGCTTCAACTAACGGGTCGTTGACTCTTAGTTGACCACTGATATCGAAAGTAGGTGCAAGGATTGGCGAAGTTGCAATTCCTAGCGGTTCCTTGACAGCAAAGAGTTCAGGACGGTCGGCCAATGTATCGATCGAAGCATCGATAATCGGAGAACCGGCTGAAGGATAGAAGTTGCCTCGTCCAGGGCTTACAAACATTGGGATGTTGTCTTCTAGCACCGTAGAGAACTGTCCCAGAGTCGCACTGCCTGCAACATTGGCTTGATTGTTTTGATAAACCGTTCCGCCAATAACCGTGTCATCACTCGTGACGTCCACTTCAATAGCAGTGGCTGAATTAACAACAATGTTGTTTAGCAAAGTTGCGGTCGAATTAGGACCGATAACGATTCCTTGCCCACCTGGCGTGGAGATATCTGCAGCCACTGATGAGATCGCACCAACAGCATCGATATCGGCACCGACTGAGTCGCCCGTCTGTGCACCCTGATTAATCAAGTCCGTGAGTCGAACAAACGGAATGCGAGAAGTTGTTGAGAATCCGAAGGCATCGATGTCGATCGTCGGTGATGCGCCCGAAGCGCGTCCCACGTCTGTGAAGGAAACGCCGTCGACACTCAATTCCACTTGAACTTCTTCGGAGTCACCAACTTCGAAAATCATCAAGTCGGGTTCAGCATCGCCAGAACCAGTAAGGAAGTTGTTGTTGAACTCGAGGACGATCTGACCGCCGCGTCCCAAGCTAACCACGTTTTCGTTAGCCGCTGGTTCACCGGTTCCCGTGAAGTTTGGCGCGCCAGTGGCTTGGATTGGATTGTCTAGCCCTGCGACGGGAGGCAATCCACCTAAAAGGTTGTTGTAAGAAACAACATTGTCTGCGAAGGCCAAGAAGCCAGACTCAAAGACTTGGCCGCCTTCGACAGTTGGGTTCAGCCCAGTGACCTCAGTAATGGTTCCGCCAACAATCGTGTTGTTTACAACACGAACGAAGGGGCGTGCTCCAGGTGGCAACTGATCGTTCAGTGTGGGGCCATTGACATTGATGCCTCCGGCCGTGTTAGAAATCAGCTCTGAGTTCATGATCACCGCACCTGGAACCAAGTTCTCAGCATTGAGCGTGATCAAGTTTCGCGGCGCCGCTGGCGTACTGTTACCCGTGGCAGGATCGTTTGGTGCCGAGGAAACCGAGATACCAAACTCGAGAGCGTTCGCGATTCGAGTCGCATTGATAATGACCTGACCTTGTTCCCGTGCTCGGTTGTCGCCACCCTTGAGCTCGGAAACAATTACTTGTCCTACAGTTGGCGGTACCGAAGCGCTGGCTGTACCAATCAGAGCAACCGTCGGACTGGTTGAACCGATTCGGTCATTGTTCAGCAGGTTCGCAGATATATCGAGTACATCCTGCACGATAGGCGAGTTGACAATGTCGCGGAAGCGCGAAGCAATCGTCTCAGCCGATTCGACGAAGGTTGAACCTGTGAGCGGGTTGAAGACTGCCGTGTTGAACTCGAGCGGAATGTTTCCAGGTTGTGTATCCACACCGTCGTTCACATCATCCATTTCGAAAATCAGGCTTCGTGTGCCGTCGCCGATTTCGAAAGTATCCCCAGCGATCATGTTCTCGGTGGAATTGAATCGAACCGAAAGACTCTCGACGGTTCGAGCATCGAATGGGAAGGTGTCGGTGAGTGAAATTCCACCGGGATTTGGCACGCCGTATTCTTCTCCGCCGCGAATCTCCAATTGGTATTCGCCAAGTGTAATTTCACTTCCGCCAGTTCCGCTCGCAACAAATTCAGTGTTCGATGCCGCATTCAGGACCATCTCACCACGTCCAGCTACGCCGATGATAAAGTCGTCTAAATAAACGCCTTCGAAATCATTGTTTTGTCCACCAAGGTGTCCTGGACTGAAGCGATCGACAGAACCGTCGAAGTTTGTACTTTCATTGAACGAGCCGTAAGCATCGCCGATGAAGGTTGTTGTTGCGTCGAATGGACCTGGTGACAGGTCGTTCACTGATGGCATTGGCAAGCCAGTCGCTGGATTTGTCAGCGAGTAGTCGACCAAGCCGGTCAAATCCACCGTATTACGGTTTACTGGGTAAGCTGAGGTGACACCACCAGCAAAGAAGTTGGCCAAACTTGCCTGCAAGGCGAATGCGACCTCTTCTGGAGTCATATCCAACGTAACGTGGACTGGAACTCCAGTGCTGCCAAATTGCCCTTGGGACAGGATGGGCGAATCATTTGGCAAGGTAACCGCACCGGCCCCTTGAAGCTGCAAACGATTGCCAGCAACAACTGGATTCAAGAGCTTCTCGACGTCAATCGTGATGTTATAGAATCCGACGCTACCAGCGATCGAAGTATTCTTAACCGTTGGAATGTAGTTTTCGTTTCCGCCACCCGAGACGCCGAGGTAGTAAGTTCCGGTTTCCGGTGCAACAAAGCTCAAGAAGCTATCTGTAGTTCCGCCGGCGTCATCGCTGAAGATAATGTTTCCATTTGCATTTCGCAGTGGATTTCCAAACTCGTCAAAAACGCGTAGGTAAGTGTCTAGAGCGCTGCCGATTGCAACCGCATCCACTTGCACTTCCACGACGGCTCCTCGTTGAACATCAATCCGGAACAAGTCGACATCTTCACCTTCATTAGGGACTTCCGTGTTGTCACCGATTTCGCCAGCACCACTGATGATGACGGAGGCTTCGCCGTTGATGTTGGTCTGCTCGGCGATCGTGATAATGTCGTTTTCTTCGTTATTGAAGGTTCGACCAGTGACGGTAGTTGGCGGAATAGTTGCTGTGGCGATCGCATTCTGCAACGCTAGAGCAACTTGATTGGAACCCATGCGAGGTGCGTAAGGAACTGGGACGTCGGGCGCGACGACGGTCAAGCTACCGTCAGTGAACACATATCGGGTTCCCTCGATGGTAACGTAATCACCATTGGAGATTGCGGAGGATCCAGGCAGCGTGAGTGTAGGACCGATCTCAAGTTCGAAGGTCCGACCATCGATGACCAGTTGTTCGCCGTCGGCCAGCACTTCGCCAGCTGTCGTGCGGATTTCTGGTCCTTGGCCCCCATCCATTCCGAATCCAAAGCCACCGTGAGTCGAGAATTCGATTCGCAGAGTAACTGCTTCCTCGCCAGCGAAGTTGTCCAGTGGAACTCTGGCTTGACGCCACACGCCGACATTATCGAAGAGCTTTTGCCCTGGTCCGGTATCATTGTTGGTTGCCAAAAGTGACCATTGTCCATCTCCACTCGATGCATAGACTCGAAGCGAATCACGCATGTAGTCGTCAATGGTTGATCCAGTTGGCAAGGTCGAAGAAGCATCTTCACTATCAAAAAGATAGGTGAAGTAAAGGGTCGGGGAATCCTTCGCAGCGATGCCTTCCAAGCTGAATGGAGCACTCTCAATGGCACCAGCGGCACCTCCTGGGAAGTTGTAACTATCAGAAAGTCCTGTGGACTCAGGTCCAACTAAATCTGGTACACCGTTTTGGAATGGGCCGTTGTAGCCAAAGTACAAGCTCTGACCTCCGCCGCTTCCACCGCGCGAATTGTTAGGTGTCGCAGGTAGACCGTGGCCTTGATCTTCAAATCGCTGCGAATCAACGTGCCA
>JBCCEO010000135.1:0-13556 GCA_039030255.1 Planctomycetota bacterium
CCAGAACTCAGGCTTTTGCAATTTGAGGACGGTTTTGCCCGCAGCTTGAACCAACCATTGAAGTGAATGCGATTGTTCTGCAGAACTGGTAACACGATGAACTAACTCCTCTTGCGCAATCCACCCTGTATGATCCTCATCTTTAGACTCCCCTTCCAGTTTTAAGAATGAAATGCTGGAATCTACGAGTCTGCAGGCGACCAATTGCTGCAGGTTTGTACCTGTTTGGCGAAGCGATGGTGGCAATAAAGTGGACCAATTTGAATCACCTGTTCCCACCGACGGAACCTGCGACAAGACTTCGAACGATCCTTCTGGCAATTCATCCAATTTCGAGTTGCCCACTAACTCATTTGGCAAGAGTAACATGGACTCTTCTGAAATCGAGAAGGGAAGTTTCGGCCAACCAAGCTTTGTATCAGACGTCTCATATTCTACCTGAATTTCTAGCGTCTCTTCCTGCGGCTCTAAAAGGTAAACAACGGCCTGAATCGAATCATCTGAACCTTCCGTTTCGCTATCGATATCGTACGCCAAATCCGCTTGTCCATCTCCCAAGCGGACCTGCAAACTGTTCAGGTCGATATTACTCGGCAAGAGCAGCCGGAAATTTGTGATCGCAGCAGATTCTGGCTCCAATCTTAGTTTGCTTGAAACTCGGAGTTGCGTCGAAGTTTCCAACTTTCGTCTTACAAAACTCAGTGACTCACTAGCAAATCTACCAGGAGACTGTGTCAATTGGATTGGAGGAACCGTACGTCTGACTCCTTGGAAGATCCATTCAGGACTAGCATCTTTAAGTAGTTCTTGTTGCCAAACCGGTAACTCTTCAGGTTGTTTCTGAAACAAAAGCAAATTTGCGTTCAGGTTCAGACGGTAGCCGCCCTCTGGATTCAAAACATAATTGTCGAGATGGCTACCTTCGGGAATCGTTAAGATGCGTCGAATACGCTCATTGCGTTTTCGCAACGGGCGATGGCTATTCACACGCAGGTCGAACTGCAGTGACTCGCGCGCTTTGCTCCAGTTGAGGACGATTTCTGATTCTTGACTTTCATCCTCAGGGTTCAGTACGCTAACTTGAATATCCGTCAACTCTTCGCCTTCGAGGACCGCGTCGTCAACAATCCATTCCGCTCCGGCACGAATTCGGACTTCATTCGTTTTGAGGTTGGCAGATTGGACTCGGACAACGCTACTGGCGTAGATCCAACGCGGATTGAAGTCCAACTGGTGCAGCCCGGATACCTCCCAACGCGAAAGCTCAGAGGCCAACGTGACTTCGATCCTTGGCGAAGCTCCAAGCCAATCCACACTCCAACTTGGCCGCGACTCTGTTTGGAGTTCCGTACCGACATCGCCGGTTTTCGGGGCAAATAATTGCATAGCCCCACTTGAGCTAGTCGCATTCTGGATAACTCTGCCGCGGGCACTCAGTATTGAAACATTGCCGTCTACGACAAATCCATCAGCAAGTGACAACTCTGGCAGTCGAACCACATCTCCTCTACCTAATTCAAGATTAGAAGTAGCGACGACCTCAAGAACCGAATCTGATTCATTTTCCGTCGGCGAATTTAAGATCGATTCGTCCAATCCGTCTGGGGCCTCGACAGGTAAATTATCCTCGGGAGGACTAGTCGGTAAAGCCCCGAGCAATTCTAGTTCGACCGCGTCATCTGTTGTACTTGGCTGTATGCGCCAAGGCACTGACTCTCCGTTCCAAAGGATTGAAGCTACTCGCAACTCGCTCGAAACACGCAGGCGCAACGGATATTTCTCGTCCTGGCGGCGAAGATCAAATTGACCTCGAACACGCAATTGGCCGGGCTCAAATTCATAGTTCAATTGGCACTTGCTGATTACATGCCGATAGCGTTCAGTTTTGGTGAAAGCTTTTTCGGACGTTTCCAAAGTGAACTGGGAGACGCCGCCGAGATGGACAACCCACCACTTGTTGTTTGACGAACTAAAGCTACCATCCAGATCGGAACTGTTGGGCCAGTTTTCTGGCAAGTACTTGCGGGGCTCTCCTGTCTGTTCAACGATGACTTCATTGGATGTTAGCAGTATTGATTCCGGTGCACTTAGCAACATAAATCCGCTGTTCGCAACCGGGACGGTAAAGGAATAGAAGGAATTCACGCCGGTTTTCCGAGCACGAAAGCCGAACCAGTATTCATCGTTTTGCTTTTCCGCTTGGTCAACGATGCTGTCTTCTCCGATATCAAGGGAAACTTCGCCCCCAGGAGAAGCACGCTGATAATCCACGAATTGTTTCGCTTTGGCTGGCAACACTCTGACGCGGGACAATGCAAAACTTAATTTGCCGAGCGTTACCCTGCCCTTCCCTTCGCAAACGAATCTTGAGCGGTCGGAAACGATCTCTTCGTTTTCGATTTTAGCAATGTAGGTTGCTTCTCTTACAGAAGCTATATCGATCCGTTTCGCATCCTCCGCAATGGCTTTCTCTTGCAGCAACTCACGAAGCCGCCCAATCTCGACAGGTTGAAAACTCTTTTCGCTTTCCCTATCTAGCAGGTCGCTGAGTTCACTTTCACGAACATAGATTTCCAGTACTTTTAGTTCGGGATCCTTCTGATCTGACGAATCAGGTCCGTTCTGCGGCACAGCGCTCGCTGCTCGCTCCACATCATGGAATCCACCAAGCACAGTCAGTAGCAGCAACAGTAAAGGCCTGTGCGCGAGAGTCTTGCGTCTCAAGCGAGACTTCATGGACTTTCTCCGACCGCTGTGGCTTCGGATTCGACCGAATAATCAGACAATTGTGTATTGGATCTACCATACGAAAGATGGTCGCTACCGTCCGGTGACGGTCGAGAGGAGAAGACGCTTCGACGGCGCATTCTAGATTCGATGGCAGCATGCGTTACGAAAACTAGCGCTACCAATCCCAATGATACAATTGCAGTTTGACCAAACAAGAATCCCAAATCGGGAAACATCATTGCAACCGCCCCAATAAAGAAGGCCAGACCCATGAAAAATGCGGGGTGACGTATAGATTCAAAGTTGAGAACACCCGTTGCCAAAACGATTGCGCAAAGCCCAACTGGGAACCAAAGTAAAAACCGTGGCAAGATCCAAATCTTTAGTTCTTTTGATGGCAGTTCACCGCTCAACAGGTATTGATTCGATGAAGCAGGCAGCCTTAATTCGTCGAGAGTCATGAAAGCAAGCAAACTCTGCTCATCACGCGAATTCTCTCGGCCCCACCATAACCCGTTCCAAGACCAATCCCACTCAGCAAGCAAGCTCGAAGGAAACCAAACCAGGTGCTGAGTTCTGGGGGTTGCGATTTGCCAGAAGAATCTGCCATTGACTTCAGAACCTAGAACTTCGGGAACAATCACATCTACGCCCGATATACTCCAGTTCTCCAAATTGTCATTGACCGTATAGATCAACTCGATGGAATGCTGTTCGTCCAGCGTTGAGTCCACGACTGGTATCACAAAAATATCATCCGCCGGAATATAAGCGTCGCGTACTTCTTTTCCATCAATTGCAACTCGCCAAGCGTTCGGTCGCAGGTTAACTTTTTCATTCAAACGAATCCGTACTTCAGAGTTTGAAGTACGTAACAATGCTACAAATCTGTCCTGACGCCCCTCTTGCGAAACAATACTTTGGAGCCAAGTATTAGAGACAAGCAATTCGCTCTGCGTTCTCGCCTCATTTGGCGCCAATCTTATATTGACACTTGCGAGATCCGCGCTCGTCGAGACGCTGTCAGTCGTAAGCAAACGCCAAGCTGGGGATTTCCCTGCGCCTACATCTACCGAGAACGTATCGCTTGCAGATTCAGCCGAAACTACACGCTCATGGCGAGCAAGTTCCTTGGGCTCAACTAAACGCGCGAGTGGAATGCGCAAATCGGAAACATCTTTTAGCGGGCTAGAACTGGCTAACCGAACAGCATCGTAGGCGATTTGCATGCGGACTTCGCGCTCGAGTCCTATCGCTGATGAAAGCTCATAAATGTCCCAGCGAACTTCTGGCATTTCCAGTAGATCGGGATCGTCCAATCGCTCACTCATACTTTCGGCGCTAAGCGTATCCACTAAACTGGCGGACGTCAGCATTTCGTCGACATAGAACGCGACCGATTCGTTATCGAGGTCGGTGAATCCTCCGGCTCGTGGCGTTGTACCCTCACCCTGGATTAAAACGGGCAACGCAATTCTTGGGCGATCTAAAGCGATATTGGCAATTCGCAGGTCGAATTCGTGCTGCACGGCCACCTTACCCTCCGTGACTCCCAGCCTCACCGACTCCTGCAAAGAAAAAGTTTGAGGAAGTAATTCAACGTTTCCTGACCAAGTTGGCCTTTCCCCCGAGTTCTGAAAACGGAAAGCTAGAGGTTTTCGAGTTGACTCCGATGGAACATACTTCAAAAGCTCTTGATCGAAGCTATCCGCCAACAATCCTTGAGATGACGTTTCTTGCCAATGCACCAGAATTTGTTCTTGCGAAGTCACCAAGAGCGTTCCCGATCCGTGATTCGCGTTCTCGCTTCCTTCACCACGAATGATTGAAGGGATACTAAACTTCAGCTCGGCGTCTTCAGTTCTCCATTCGCGTTCCGCAGTGATCTTCCAAAGCCTTCGGACCCGTCGATTGGCTTCATAACTCGCGCGGTCAATCTGCGACTGCTTGATCCGGTACGTATTGTCGCCGCGCGACTCGACCTGCAATAGCTCGCCTTCGGCTGTGAAATCCCCGTCTGGTGCAAAGGATGTCGCGGTATTTTCCTGTGGTATCCATGGCCCGAAGTCCATCCCTAGGCTCGGCGCTCTTTGATTCGAGCTAAAGGAGCAGTCCAGCCAAGCTGTCATGACCAGCTTGTTGCCTTCAACGACAACATGGTAAAGCGGTCGTACCGTAGGGAGTGCATCTTCCTTTCTGAACGTCAGGCTTAGGCCGAGTTCCTCTTGACTGAACCGAAACTGAAGTTGCTGCCAAGCGAATGGATCTGTGATTTGCGTCTGCTGGATAAACTGCTCTGAACCAGACGCATCGTATCGCACCAGGTATTCTGCGGGGCAATTGCAATCGATGCGCCCACGATGCGCATCGACACCGTTGATTACTGGAAGCGCGATTTTTGCCTGTTGTCCGCTAGCGCGGGTTGGCGAAAAAACCGGGAGCAACTCCCACTCAAGCTCAAGCTCAGTTTTGAATTGCTCTGAATCGATGTTTTGAAGATTGTAAACTTCTGGACGTCCAATCTCGCCTCCTTCAGGTCCATCAATGCGAGTTACCTGAAGTCGATCGAACTCATACTGTGGAGGACTTAGCCAGCGAGCACCTGGTGGAAGGCTCAGCTGAAATGTTTCCGTTGGGTTATCACCATACCATCGAAGTGTGAGAGTCGTTGTCGCGCTCCACGCAGTTTGCGGATCTCCAATTTCAAAGGTTGTGTTGCTTTCCGCTTCCACCGACGCGAAACGACTTGCAGCTTTATTCGATTTCCAACTTATATTGAAATCGCCACCGCGTGACAAAACGGTTACTTCGAGCCCATCATCCAGCTGCTGACTCTTGTCCACCACATCTTCGTCACTGAGTCTAACGTCAATTGCGTCTGCGGGTAGTAAAATGGTCACCTGACAACTCTTCTGCGGCAAAGAAAGGCGTAGGCTACGCCGTGCACCGACTTGCGAGATTTTCGACTTGCCAGTCAACGTGATGCCATATGACGGCTTTGCTTCGGCCCCGATTCCACTGCCAGCGATTAACTGCCAGCGATAACCATTTTTTGTGGCAACTAACCTGCTTCGTAATTCCTCGTCACCTTGTCGATCCACCAAAGGCGGTGCCAATCCGAGTTGGCAAGTTCCAAATTTAAGTGGGACATCTGCGAATCCGGCATTCTTACCCAACCGGACTTGAAACTGCCCTTCAACGACCGCGACCTCGCCGGCGACATTTGCTGATATTTGCACCTGCGAGAACTGAAAATCCCCTTCCGTGGATTTCATCTGTTGGAGACGTGTCAATTCCTCCAAAGGAATCATTGGGTAGAGAACCAGATTTCCATTCTCATCTTCAAAGTAGAGCTTGGCTTTGAATGGCAATGTGCCCGCATCAATTACCTGGTCGCGCGGTACTGGATCTTCAATCGTTTGCCCGCTTAGACGACTCGGCAAAAAAGTGCAGATCATCCAACCGACCAGCAAAATGGTACCAACACAAAATCGCACGGAGGATTCTTCCGTCTCAACGTAATTCGAGCTTGATGCATCACAGCGAAGGCTGGAAACATCGAGGCCAAGCTTGGCTTCGCGCGTCGAGAGTCGATAGTTAGGGACCATCCGAATTGGTTCTGTGCTTTGAGATGAGATTCCGAGACTTCAGCGCACTCTATCCTTGGGTGCAGACTTGCCTCTATCCTATGCGGGGAAATCGCCCAATTGAACTAGATTCCCTCATCATAAGCTTTTAGCCCGTACGTTTGGGCCGAATAATCGTCACAAACGATAGAGCACGATGGTTCTCGCGATTGCTCAACGAAGCCCAGGATTCCCCAGTTTTTTCTGCTTTGGTGGGCTTCAAAGCTTCGTACGATATCAATCATTACCGGTCGCAAGTTGTCTGGCAATTTCCTGGCAAGCACGGCGGACACTATCACTGAATGCGTTGCACGCCACCAAGACGAACAACCGTTTTTGAGGGGCAACCCAGGCGAAGCAATACCAGGTAGTATTGCTTCCATCGTGAATCAAGACCTGGCCGTCCGCCTGCGGCTGACTGGCTTGCACCCATCCACCAGCGTAGGGAACCGTCGACTTAGGGTCGCTACAAGCCTTCAAGTCTTTCCACACGTCGAGCGATATGCCGAGTCGTGGATCAATCTTCCCCTGAGATGAAAAAACAGCAACGAATTTGGACCAATCCTGCATATTCATATGGCAGCGTCCGGCAGGTCCAAGCGGCACTGGGTTGTCGAACTGAATTGGATTCCATCCTTGAACTTCGACCCCGAGAGTTGATTGCAATAGTTCCTTATAGCCAACCTCAATATGCCCCCATGGTTGTGCAAGTCGTTGTTTTCCCCGAACTGGACCGAAGCTAGCCGATTTCATCTCCAAGGGCTTAAAAAGGTCGCGTTCAATCAATTCTTCCCAAGATTTCCCCTCCAATTCCTCAAGAATATGCCCTAATAAACAGTAACCTACATTGGAGTACAAATAGTCTGTTTTCTCGGGTCTTGATTTTCCGAGTACCCAGTGCAAGACGCCTCTTCGGGACGCAATCGGCTGATTGGGATGGCTCTTAGCGACCGTGCTCCAAAGCGCATTGGCGGGCATTCCACTTCGATGCTCCAACATTTGCCGTACAGTCGTATTCTTCCACGTGCTCTGATGTACCTTTTCGTCTTCGCTAAAAATCTCGGCTAGCGTACTATCGAACCGAAGCTTTCCATTGCTTACGGCCTGGGCAATCATCGTTGCCGTCATCGCTTTTGTACAGGAGCCAAGATGGATCAAGTCCATTGAAGTGACTTGCAGGTTTTCCTTGCTATTCCGGATACCCGCAGCAGCAAAGTAGCTCTTTGAATCATCGATCCCAAGGTCCATTCCGACTTCGAATCTACCTGCCCAAAGGGCTGGGAGATCGTTTTGTTCGCGGATTCCCCGTAGCTTCTCTTCCAGCTCTTGGATCTTGGCTTGTTTCGCGGCACTCGGCTGATTGACATCAGCATTCGCTACAGAGGACTGTGCTTGGCAACGTGCGTTGAGGTCGAGATAATGACAGAGCGTCAGGCTACAAATGACGACAAACACACATCCCCTTTTACCCAATCCCCCTATGCCAAGCCGATGCGATAAGGATTCGAAATTTTTTTTTGCAAGCATGGCATTTGGCCCGTTTAACGACGATTACGGTGGATCTTCACAAACCCTTAACTGAAAATGGTTTAGGGCTAATTCGCCCCCTATTTCTAACTCCCCCTCAAGAAGGCTACAATCGCTACAAGTCCCTAAAAAATCGACACTTAAGGCATTTTGAAAACCGAGTTTGACACGCTAAGAAGATCCCGTAAACTCTTCAAAAGTTCTAGATGTTGTGCATCCGCCTTTGCGATATACTACAGGTAGTGGTTTGGCGAGCGTTGAAGCACAAGGAATATCTAGGTCTAAGGAGTCTTGAAGCGGGTGGAGAGCCCCCAATAAGAATCCAACGACAACCATGATGGTGAACGTAGGTTCAGTATTTCTTGTCTTGAGTACACATTAGCGAATCGCTTGGAGGCACACAGTCAGCCAATGAATCCTCTCCTAGCCTGAAGGATGGCGGGATGAGACGATTAGGGATGTGAGTATTTATTGAGGCTTGTTTTTCGTTCCTCTTTGGCGCCCGCGCCACCAATCACATTCGCAAGTCTGTTTTGGCTGATTGAGTTCGTTTGAGCTGTGAGGGAATGCACTCAGGACTTAATGATCTCTTCTAAGGAGTTGTTTGAATGGCGACTGTGGAATTACGTCGTAAAGGCCGGGGATCGCGTTCTGAGAAAGATGCTACCACGAAGGAAGCATCAAAACCTCGGAGCACGTCTAAGGCAGCCAAGAAGATTGCCAAGGAAGGTTTGAAGATCGAACTTCGGAATTGCCCCAAGGATACCGATCCGTTCGATACTGTTCGCTGGGAAGTGCGAAGCGCCGCAATTAAAGATGAAAACGGACAAGCTCTGTTTGAGCAAACGGATTGCGAAGTCCCCGAGAGTTGGACCCAACTGGCAACGAATGTAGTTGTCAGTAAGTATTTTTACGGTGAGCCAGGGACGGAAGAACGCGAAAATAGCGTTCGACAACTAATCCATCGTGTAACTCGGACCATTGCCGATTGGGGAATCGCTGATGGATACTTCGATAGCGCCGAAGATGGCGAAAGTTTCTACAAAGAGCTTTCTTGGCTCTGCCTGCACCAACACGGCGCTTTTAATTCGCCCGTTTGGTTCAACGTTGGACTCTTCCATGAATACGGAGTGACTGGCGCGAAGTGTACTTGGAATTTCAATCCTGAAACACAAGTCGTTGAACAACCTGAGAATCCTTACGAGTTCCCGCAAGGCTCGGCATGCTTTATTCAAAGCGTCGACGACAATATGGAAGACATCATGCGCTTGGCAAGCAGCGAAGCGATGTTGTTCAAATTTGGTAGCGGTACCGGTACAGACCTTTCCACGATCCGCTCTTCCCGTGAAAAGCTTTCTGGCGGTGGAACACCTTCTGGCCCACTTTCCTTCATGCGAGTTTACGACTCGATTGCAGGGGTGATCAAAAGTGGTGGTAAGACGCGTCGCGCGGCCAAGATGCAATCGCTCAAAGTCTCGCATCCCGACGTGATGGAGTTCATTCAGTGTAAGTGGCGTGAAGAGCAAAAGGCTCACGCGCTTATCCGCGAAGGCTACGAGGCGAATTTCAACGGCGAAGCCTACTCCTCCGTTTGCTTCCAGAATGCAAACTTGTCGGTTCGCCTCACCGACGACTTTATGGAATGCGTTCGCGACGAAAAGGACTGGACAACGACTTGGGTTACCGAGAAGGCTTCCGGAACTCCACCGACCTACGAGGCTCGCGAAGTTCTCAGTCAAATGGCCGATTGTGCTTGGCACTGCGGCGATCCCGGCGTCCAGTACGATACGACGATCAACGATTGGCACACTTGTTCCAACGACGGTCCAATCAATGCCAGCAACCCATGCTCCGAGTACATGTTCTTGGACAATACGGCTTGCAACTTGGCCAGCATCAACTTGATGAAGTACCGCAACGAAGACGGCACCTTTGACGTCGAAGGCTTCACTTCGGCTTGTCGCATGTTCTTCATCGCTCAGGAGATCTTGGTCGATCACGCCAGCTACCCAACGGCACCGATCGCCGAAAACAGCCACTTGTACCGACCACTTGGCCTGGGTTACTCGAATCTTGGTAGCGTCGTGATGACTGCCGGTGCGGCCTACGATTCTGACGAATCACGTGGCATCTGCGGCTCGATTACTGCCTTGCTTCACGGTGCGGCGAATCTTGCTTCTGCGGAAATGGCTGGCGTGGTTGGTCCTTTTGCTCGCTACGAGAACAATAAAGAACCAATGCAACGCGTCATGCGGATGCACCGGGATGCAACTGCTGAGATCGACGATGCTGGTCCGGAGTATCTGAAGAAGGCAGCTCAAGACTTGTGGGACAAAGTCATCGAACTTGGCGATCGCTATGGTTATCGCAACGCTCAAGCAACTGTACTGGCTCCGACCGGTACGATCAGCTTCATGATGGATTGCGACACCACTGGAATCGAGCCCGACATCGCGCTCGTGAAGTACAAGCAGCTTGCTGGCGGCGGTATGCTCAAGATTGTCAATCAATCTGTTGCCAATGGTCTTGAGACTCTCGGCTACGACGCCGAGCAGATCAAGTCGATCGTGGCTTACGTTGATGAAAATGACACTATCGAAGGAGCCCCGTTTATCGCCGATGAGCACCTCCAAGTTTTTGATTGTGCTTTCACTCCACAGAAGGGAACGCGTAGCATTCCTTGGCAAGCACACGTGCAAATGATGGCTGCTGCTCAACCCTTCCTTTCTGGTGCGATCAGCAAGACTGTCAACATGCCGAAGAATGTGTCAGTCAAGGATATCGCCGACGCTTACTTCTGGGGCTGGGAACTTGGCTTGAAAGCGATTGCAATTTACCGCGATGGCTCAAAGCAAAGTCAACCGCTCAACACCTCAACTGAGGAAAGCAAAGCGGAAGAAGCGGTTGTCGAAAAGGTGGTCTACAAACCACGACGAGAGCGATTGACCGATACTCGTCAGTCGATCACCCACAAGTTCAACATATCGGGCCACGAAGGTTACCTGAACGTTGGACTTTATCCTGATGGACGTCCTGGTGAATTGTTCATCACGATGGCCAAAGAAGGGTCAACCGTTGGCGGATTGATGGACAGCTTCGGCACAGCAATCTCCATGTCGCTGCAATACGGTGTTCCATTGGAAGTACTGGTCAACAAGTTCAGCCACACTCGCTTCGAACCCATGGGCCACACCACCAATCCTGACATCCGCATCGCCAAGAGCATGGTGGACTATATCTTCCGTTGGATGGGCATTACCTTCTTGGCCGGATATCGCGAAGCCTCAACCGGACAGCTGAAGACCGATGCACAGCCTGCGGCAATTTCCGACAAGCCTATCAACCAAGAGCCTAAGGCCGACGGTAACGGTGCTCCCGAAACTGTCATCGAAATCCAGACTGCAGCTTCGGTTCAGTCGGATGCGATTATTGCAGAAAGCTTGGAGAGAGCAGGTGTCGCGATTGCCGAACCTGCCACCAATCCAGTGAATCGCAATGAGCAGTTTGCGGGATTCCAATCGGATGCACCAAGCTGTGACAACTGCGGATCCATCACGGTTCGCAACGGCAACTGCTATTTGTGCCACAACTGCGGCAATTCCATGGGCTGCAGTTAATGACTGCAGCAAATCAACGTAGGCCATGATCGTCTAAGTCATACCTACCGTTAAAAAGTCATTCTCCTCCGAACTCCGCGTCCTTGTGATGCGGAGTTCTTTTTGTTTGCTAATCAAAGTCAAACAAACCCAGGTCAGACCCAACCAACAGAACAAGAACTGTCAGCAATCATGAATCAGACGGCAGGGGCCCAACAACGGCTCACCGTGCAGATGCAGAGCATTGATCCTGAAGCGTATTCCGCAATCGAGGACTGGCTTCAGGTCTGCTGTCGCATTGCAGACTTCAAGAACCATACACAAAACGACCACTCTCAAGACGACTCATGGCTTGAACCCGTGATCGAGGCCGCCGAATCTCTGCCCTTGGAGCTCCGGCAGTGCCCAGACGCATGGTTTGAAGATCTAATTCATGGGCACCGACAAGATCTTCTTGCACTTGCATGCTGCCTCTCGGAGGACCAGCTACTACGGCTATCGGATCACGGAAATATCGCACGGCTACTTCGCTCACCGAATTTACGTTTTCTTCGTGTACTCGACTTGCGATTCGACTTTGATTTCGACACACAAATCGATGAATCCATCTGCAATGAAGACTTGTTTACGCTTGCCAAGATCGAAAATTACCATCCAGAGGTCATCAAGCTAAGTCGTGGAATCGATCACGATGGAATCGCTGCGTTAGTTCATTCGCCAATAATGGCTCAATGCAGGAGCCTCGAACTAGCCGACGCAAACGCACGCGTCGATCGAGTGATCGAAGCCTTGGTAAGCTCGCAGTTCGCTGGGAAGTTAGAAAGCCTGAATCTCAATTGGACGAGCTTCAGTGAGAAACCCGGCTATCCATTGCATCTGACCGACGAGTCTTTGGCCAAGTTGATGCGCTCGAAGCTTGGCAAACAACTCCGTGAACTTCGTTTGCAAGGCTACAGCCTGACGGAAACCGGAGTACGAGAGATCTCACACGCTACCGAATCGCTCTCCATCCAGAAACTTGACCTAAGTCATATTGGCGGACGCGAGGCAGGATCACAACCCATCATTCTACTTGCGAACTCCAAGAACATTCGCCCGCTCCGTGAACTGATCTATTGCGACACTCAAGTAGACGATGAAGCTGCAGAGGCAATTGCGAAGTCCTCCGTTTTGAGCAAAGAGATGGAAGTGCTAGACCTCTCGTTTTCGCGTGCTTTGACAGCAAGAGGAGCTTTGGCCTTGGCGAACTCACCTTGGCTGCGAAATCTCAGGAGATTGAATCTTAGCGCGATGCAAGGCATTGAAGACGAAGGAGTTGTCGCGCTGGCTGGCTCAAGCTGGTTTTCCAATTTGGAAGAGCTTGATTTATCCTGCGTTGCTATGACCGACAAAGGACTCGAAGCCATCTTGAACTCGGGAATTCGTCCCAAATCGCTCTCCGTATCAATTAATCGCATCGAAGAACCAATTCGGCTGCTAACGGAGGCGAGCGAATGCCTTTCCGAAGTGCGATTCTTGAAAATCAATCTAGCTAGCGCTGAAACGGGCGAATACTTCAATCGTTTCGCGAATCTCGCTTCCTTGTCGAAGCTGAAAAGGCTCTCAATCTCTCGATCCAGAAGCAAATTGGTTGGTGAGTTCGTCGTAGAGATTGCCAACTCGAGTACGATCAAGGGCCTTGTGGAACTGACCCTTGGAGGCTGCGAATTGAATTCCGCCGAACCAGCGATCGCGATTGCCGAATCGGCGAGTCTTGGTCACCTACAAGTCCTTGAAATGGGATCATGCAGAATCGGAAATGCAGGCGCGATGGCCTTGGCTGGCAGCCTAAAACTGCGAAAGCTTCGCCAACTGAGCCTCGACCGAAATTTACTTACCGATCAAAGCATTCAAGCCTTTGCCGAATCGGAGCTCACACCGAACCTCCGAGAGCTCATCCTCCACCAAAACGATTTCTCCATGGCCGCCAATCAGATCATTGAAGACTCCTGCCTGCAGCGTATTCCTCGTTTTACTGTGCAGCAAATCACATACATTTGCCAAGAAGTCCAACACATGGCAATCCGGCGGACGCGGC
>JBCCEO010000136.1:0-13514 GCA_039030255.1 Planctomycetota bacterium
CACCTGTGCCGCAGCCCCAAGGTCAGGACACCCACATGCACGATCCCCAAGTTCCTCAGGTTCTCCCCCCACCCCCCCAGCCAGGACCTGTGTAGGAACCCCAAGGTCGGGACACTCCTCGGTATACCCCGCCCCCCTATCCGGCGATTGCCCGCGTACGACGGGTCCTTGATTTGGCCCCTGACTTGGCGGCTGACTGCCTACTAGGCTTGGCACGGCATTCGGAACGGATGCGGTTGCTGGAGCAATCCCGCCAAAACGAGTCGCAACACGATCCACGCGTTGCTTTAGATCTGCAAAAGGAGTCGCGCCGACGATACGATCAAATTCTTGATTCCCGCCCAGGACAACAATCGTGGGGAGGTTTTGGATTTTGAACTGCTGAACCAAATCCGGTCGTTGCTGGCAATCTACGGAATGAACCGGAACGCCGCTTGCGGCCAACTGCTGCATGGGCCCGTGCATTTGCTGACACGGGGCGCAGTTCGTGCTGTTGAAGAAGAGTACCTCGACGCCCGAACTATTCGGTGCAACGACACTCGCTAAAAGCCAGACGATTCCACAAACGTATGTCGCCATGGTTTCCCTCCCATGCTTGCGTTCAGATTCTCAAATGCCCTCAACGAACGTGGCAAGAGGAACATCCTTGTCCCGCTTTGGCTCGGCCATTCAAAGCCTTGGGAGTGTCGCGAAGCAGCACTTAGCACCGCAAGGGCAACTTGCACAAACGACTTGGCTAGCATTTCGGGATTTCGAAGGACGAACCGATTTCTACTGGCTGCTTATTCCAGCAAGTCCTGACGACGCTCTTGAGTGCGCTGCAACCGTTGATCGGCTCTCCACTTCGCAATCGCTTGATGATTGCCGCTTAAGAGGACTTCAGGCACTTCATGCCCGCGGAATTCGCGAGGCCGTGTGTACTGCGGAAACTCAAGCAAATCTCCATCGCTAAACGAATCTTCCTCGCTACTCCGCTCATCTCCGAGAACTCCAGGTATCAACCTCATTGTGGCTTCAATAATGGCCATGGCCGCAACTTCTCCTCCGTTGAGCACAAAATCGCCCAAGGAGATTTCGCGCGGCTGCAGAATCTCAACCACGCGCTGGTCAAATCCTTCATAACGACCACATAGGAGAATGAGTCGCCCGGACCGGGCCCAAACCGGCGCCATCGCTTGCTTCATGGTTTCTCCTTGAGGACTCATCAGCAGCAACTCGCCCGGATCGTCGCTCATGGCCCGCACCGCTTCAACACATTCGACGACTGGCTCAACTTGAATGAGCATCCCCGCACCACCGCCAAAAGGGGGCGAATCGACTTTGTTGTGCTTGTTTGTCGACCAATCGCGAAGGTTGTGTACGTGGACTTCAAGTAGATCGTTTTCGATCGCCTTTGCTAGCAAACTCTCTCCCAAATAGCCGGGAAAGATCTGAGGGAAAAGCGTAATGATGTCAAATCGCAAAGCAGCTTCTTTCTGGGTTCACTCATCAGGAAAAGACGTTTGGATCGTGAGCAAAGGCTAGCGTCATGTCGATCGAGGACCAGCAAGCCCACACTTTGACTGAAGCCGCAAAGTCAACGCAACCGATAAATTTTAACAGCGCCAGAATCTCTGTCTGTCGCTGCGCCATCGGGAACGGAATAACAAAGGAGCATACGCGTTGAGTTCGGGTTCGTCGATTGACAATCCAATTCGCGGCACTGGCCGTCGGCCAAACGGATCGAATATTCCAGAACCGCTCTATCGCTGGTTTAGTGATTGGGGCGAAATGGTTGTCGATGCGATGGTGACCGTCGGCGATATGGCTGTCTTCGCGGGACGCATGTTCCTGTGGCTTTTCAGTACTTGGCCTCGCAAAGGCACGCTCCTTCCCAACTTCTACCACGTCGGTGTCCTCAGTCTTCCTGTCGTTGCTCTGACCGGGACCTTTATTGGGATGGTGCTTGCCAACCAAAGCTACACGCAATTTGCCGATATTGGCTTGGAAAGTCGACTAGGTGCAGTGATCAACATGTCCTTGGTCCGCGAGCTAGGTCCTGTACTGGCTGCGACGATGCTGGCGGGACGTGTGGGCAGCGCGATGGCGGCTGTCCTAGGGACCATGCGTGTCACCGAACAAATCGATGCCCTAACCAGCATGGGTGCCAATCCAATACATTACTTGGTCGTACCTCGCTTTCTGGCTTGTATTCTACTCATTCCAGCGCTGTCCATAATGGCCGATTTCATGGGCATTGTCGGAGGCTACTTTTATAGCGTTATCATGCTGGGCATTGATCATTACCAGTATTTGAACAACAGCCGTCAGATCGTAGGTGGCTGGGACTTCTTCATGGGGATTTTCAAGAGTTTCTTTTTTGGTGGCATCATCGCAATTGTGAGTTGCTATCGTGGTTTTAACTGCCAAGCTGGAGCTGAAGGTGTAGGGCGAGCTGCTACGGCTTCGTTCGTATTTAGCTTTGTTTTGATTCTAGCAGTCGACTTGCTGCTAAACATATTGTTGGATGCCGTGTATGTAACGCTGTGGCCTCATGCGACAAAACAACTTCTGTAGATTCTCCGATGTCTGAATTGAAATTCACTCTGCAAGACCCAAACGAGAAGCCAGCCGGTCCATCCGGCTCCGGCGTCGAACGGGGTACAGAATCTGAACACAACGGCGCTGATAGCCAAGTTGCCACGGTCGTTGCTGAAAGTTCACAAAGCGCTGGCTCCACACCGCTGGTCGAGCTTCGCGATCTTACATTGCAATTCAATGGCCAAACGATCCTGGACTGCATCAATTTGAAAATTCCTCGCGGCCAAACGATGGTAATTATCGGCGAGAGTGGCTGTGGAAAGACAATGCTACTCAAAACTGTCGTTGGTCTGATAAAGCCAACGAGCGGGCAAGTGCTCTACGACGGGCAAGATATTCACCAGCTAAACGACCTTGAGATGACGGCCCTGCGCCGCAAGTTTGGTTTCGTCTTTCAGAACGCCGCCCTTTTTGACAGCATGACGATTGGCGAGAACGTTGCCTTTCCATTAGTACAACACAACTTGGCCCAGGGACGTCAATTGCGGCGCACCATTGTGGAGGCCCTGGCCGAAGTCGGATTGCCAGAGAATGTACTTGGAAAACGGCCTGCCGAACTCTCCGGAGGAATGCGTAAGCGAGTGGGGCTGGCCCGAGCCCTTGTGCTTGATCCAGAGCTAGTCCTTTACGACGAGCCCACGACGGGACTTGACCCGATCATGAGCGACGTCATTAATGAACTCATGCTAAAGACCAGCCGTCGTCCTGGCGTCACCAGCCTTTGCATCACGCACGACATGAAGTCGGCTAAGAAAGTTGCAGACCGGGTGGTCATGCTTTATCCCTATTCGAGATTGCCAGAGAACGAGTCCCAGATTCTCTTCGATGATTTTCCATCCAAGTTAGATCAATGTCCTGATAAACGCGTCACGCAATTTGTGAGAGGCCAAGCTGGCGAACGGTTGATGGAGCTTCGCAAAACGGAAGTGGATGCCTATCAAGATACGCCTGATTTATCGTCCAAGTATGCCAAGTAATAGTGCAAGCAACCTAGTCAACTAACTGCGAACAAATGAACGAACAAGGATATAGATTCGGTGTTGGAGTCTTAGTGGTCGCCTCTTTGGTGATCGCTGTGATTCTCATTCTGTTCTTTGGAGCAGCACCCAATCTGTTCGCCGAACGCTACACAGTTACGATTCGATTCGATGCAGCACCTGGCGTGACTACCGATACACCTGTGCGAAAGAACGGTGTCCAGATTGGCCGCGTTAAAAGTGTAGAGTTACTGCAGGACCAAGACGGAGTTGATTTAACTCTTGAACTGGATTCGCAGTTCAAGGTCCGTGCTCAGGAGCTTCCGCAAATCAATATCGGATCGTTGATCACGGGTGACGCAGTAGTCGAGTTCATTCCAGCTACCGACGCGTCCCTTATCAGTCGCTTTGATGGCATGCGTGGCTCGCCGCAGGACGGTGTTTTGGATGATCAGGAAAAAGCGATTGCCTCTGCTTACCTCGTTGACCGTGAATACTTCCCTGGCGGAGTTCTTGCCCCTAATCCATTGGATGCTTTTTCAAATATTCAAGGCGATCTTGAAACAGCCCTAATTTCCATTTCGGGGGCTGGTGAAGCGATCAAGTCGGCAGGCGAAGAAGTTGCTGGAGTCGCCCAAAAGCTCAATTCAGCGATCCCTGATTTCGAGGGTGCAGTCGATGGGCAAATGAGTGAGTTTGCCAAACAAGCAACGACAACCATCGACAACTTCAATCAAACGCTCAATGCGATACGCGTAGTCTTTGCGGGAGAAAACCCGCAAGCACAGCAACCCAAGATCTCGCTGCCCGACTTGCTGCGAAACGCGGACCAAACCGTCATACAGGCCAACAACTTGCTCGGCCAGTTCCAGCGGAGCACAGCGAACCTGGAATCAACTGCCTCCAACGCAATCAATCGTTTCGAGCAAAATCTGTCAAGCAACACCAAAGAGTTGACCACCTCTGCGGCCAAGGCCGTCGATCGATTCGAAGGCAATATGTCCACCACCTTAGTCAATGAAATTGAAGAGCTAACGCAACCGTTCAAAGACAACGGCGAAAGTTTTGCTCGCAACCTCAACGGTCTGGCTATGAAAATGAACAGCTTGGCTGGATCGATTGAAGAGATAACGGAAAGAGTCAACAATGGCCGTGGCACACTCGGACGTTTGAGCCATGATGATCAGCTTTATTTTTCTATGATAAGAACGCTTTCGAACATCGAAGATGTTACGCAGCGTTTACGTCCAATTATCGAGGATGCAAGGATCTTCACGGACAAAGTGTCGCGTGACCCTTCTTCAGTTATCGACCTCCAAGGACAATTGCTTGGCAGGCCTCGCGGCGCCGGATTGAAGTAAGCTAGCTCAGAAGTCATCGCGACTCGGCGAATTGCCGGAGGCTGGGCTAAAACCCTTCGTTCCCAATCGGGGGACGGTAGCTTCCGCCCACTTCAGGAATACGCTGCGGCCAGCCGCCGCCTGATGGTAGATTCTGTTGGGGGGCGGACAATACCGATGGGCCAAAACCAGGATTGCTAGGTGTTAACACGGATCCACTGCTGGGGGCCGGTTGAATCGCCGCTTGGGGGAAAACTATTGGTGCGTTCTCAAAGGTCGCAGGGATGGAAGTCGCGATGCCTTGGGACGACTGAAGGCGTAGTTCTTCAGCTCTAGCTTGCAGCACTTCGCTCGGGGGGATTTCCGCGGGTACCATTGTAATGTCTATGACACGCTCATCCCGGATCTCCCAAGGCCAGAGTGTTTCTGATACAAAATCTAGGGGCGGTATCTGATACCAGGGGGGTGTGATCTTGCGCATTACCTTTTCGGTACGATATCCGTCGGCGACGACTTCAACTTCGCGATCACCATAATAGGTAAACGAGGTCGAAGCCGGGCTAGTTCCAATCAGCTGCTTTCCAACGTAGACACTCGCTCCTGCCGGGTTGGTGCGAACCGTTAGCCTCCTTCGTACGCAGCCCATCGACAGCATTGCGACCAGCAAAGTAATAATTACGCCAGCTTTAGGGAGCTGCTCATAGAATCGATTTCGATTGGGCAAGCTTTTTTGCATGCGGGATTCCTTGCTGACTGGCAAAATGCCGATTTGTGCTTGGCTGGAAGTATAGAAACCCGGCCTTCGCCGTCGCCAGACCAATGTTTCTTTGGCTTAATTGTTCTTTTTTACCAATCCTTACATCCTTTTTTCCAATACAAATTGAGGCATATTTGTTGGTTCAAAGCTTGTATTACGGTACTACAACATGCCCAACTCCAAGTACAATGCGAGCCTCGAGCAAGTTACAGCCCAGAGTCATCTAAAGCCAAAACGCGCACTCGTGGTGTAATCCTACCGTTGGCCAATAACGACAAAAAACCGCAAGAAGATAGTTGGAAGAGCACGGTCCGCCATGCGGTGCTTACCGACGTCGGTATGCGCCGAGCGATTAACCAAGACTCGATGGGTGTGATGTTGGCCGAATCGCAAGAGTCCTGGGACCGCCTTGGGCATCTTTTCTTAGTAGCCGACGGAATGGGAGCCCATGCTGCTGGTGAGCGTGCTTCGCAGCTAGCAGTCGATCTAATCCCCCAAAATTACCGAAAGAATGCTGGTCAGACTCCTGCAGAGTCTTTGCACCAGGCCATTGTCGAGGCGAATTCTGACATTTTTCGTCGCGGGCAGGCCAACATCGAGTTTCGTTCCATGGGTACGACTTGCAGCGTCTTGACATTGTTGCCGGAGGGGGCTGTCGTCGCACATGTAGGGGATAGCCGCGTTTACCAGCTTCACGGCGACAATCTCTATCAGCTGACTTTTGATCACTCCCTCGTTTGGGAAATGCAAGCGGCGGGTGAAGTCACAGATGAAACGGCTCGCAGCGGGGTCATTCCAAAGAACGTCATAACACGGTCGCTAGGGCCGAACGCTTCTGTAGAAGTCGATTTAGAAGGCCCATTCCCAGTCCGCTTAGGCGACCGCTACTTGCTGTGCTCAGACGGTCTGAGTGGACAAGTAACCGACGAGGAAATCGGAACAATACTAGAAGTCCTAAATCCCAAAGACGCAGCGCAACTTTTTATTGATCTATCGAACTTGCGCGGCGGACCCGACAACATCACGGCAATCGTTGTCGAAGTCGCGGACGAGAAAATGGTCACAAGTCATCAGGGAAGCATTACCCTGAGACGTCCTGTGACCAGGCCGAGTTTCTCTCCTGCTCTCGGTGTCGTTAGCGCGGTTTGTATTTTACTTGCACTTGTGTTTTGGTTTGTAGTACCTAGCAATCCTGCTTACGCAATCGTCACGGGGATCTTGGGGCTCGTCGCACTTGCCGCCGGGATCGCCCAAGTAACCCTGGCTTCAGGAAACAGCACGCCTCAGAATACTCGCTACGGAAACGGGCCCTATCGGCAATATCGGGCCAACGCCCACCAGCAACTTTTTGAGCACCTCGCCGGCACCATGAAGTCGCTACGTGAGGCGGCCGAGGAGCGAAAATGGGTCATCAAGTGGAAAGCGCTTGACGAACATTTCGCAAAGGCTTGCAAACTCGCCGACCAAGACAAGTTTGCCGAAGCTTTTAGCCTGCAATCTAAGGTAATTATTGAATTGATGTCGCAAATTCGCGACCAACGTAAACTCGAAGAAAAGAGCGATTCTTCGATCGATCTCTAAGTTACTGAGACATCTTCCCGCTAGTAATATCGTCTCGCTTGCTTGTTCGGCAAGCCTTCTACGTTTTCTTTCGCGTTGCTAGCAGTTGGCCGAAAAAAGTCCGATCGATTCTCCGTTCCGCTCCAATGCCCCAGTTGTTAGACTCCGTACCAATGCGCGCTTCTTTAGGGGCTTGCGCCGACCTTGCTCCCATACAAACAATAGCTTCAGACTTCCAAGGACGGAAATTGTTGCTCCGCAGATTTAACGCCTACATCGGTTGGGAGATCACCAAGATCTTTGTGGTTGCGCTCGTCGCATTTACCACGTTGATCATGTTGGCTGGAGTCTTGCAACAACTGATCAGTCAAGGACTTGGGCCAAGTGCGATTCTGCAACTACTTCCCTACGTCCTCCCGATTTCATTGCAGTTTGCGTTACCTGCAACAATTCTCTTTGCGGTCGCCAGCGTCTATGGACGTATTAGTGCCGATAGCGAAGTTTTAGCACTTATGGCAGCAGGCGTGCGGCCGATCAAAATCATCTCGCCGATCTTAATCGCCTGCTTCCTCCTTAGTCTGCTTGCCGTTTGGATTAATGACGTCGCCATTTCTTGGGGACGCCCAGGAATCAACCGAGTCATCATGCACTCAATCGAGCAGGTCGTATATGGATTTCTCTCGACCCAAGGAAACTACACCTCGGAGCGCGGTCTGTCGATTCACGTTCACGGTTTGAGCCAGGAGGGCGAATTGCTTTCGCCCACAATTACTTTCATCCCCAAAAACTCCAGCGTTCCAATCAGTATTTCTGCAAAGACGGCAAAGCTGACAGTTGATCCCGAAAAAGACGTCTTGCGGATCGAAGTCAACGACAGCCTCACACAGGCTGGAAAAGCAACCGCCATACATCCCGGCAAACGGGTTCACGAAGTTGGATTGTCGGAGGCGACAAAAAAAGGCACCAGCAACGGTCACCCTTCAGAAGTGCCAATTCGGCTGATTGGATTTGAGAAACAAAAAGAAACGCAGAAAATCCACCATACACGCCAACAGCTGGCCAGCCTTTCCGCCATGGGATTGGGAATCGGAAAATACGACTGGTTGGACAGCGAGGCAACGCGCCGAGATTTATCGCAAATCCAAATTGCAGAGAATCGCATCAGTCGGCTGTCGCTAGAACCGTGGCGAAGGTGGGCTCAGGGTTTCAGCTGCTTTTGCTTCGTATGGGTTGCAATTCCATTTGCTATCTGGCTCAAATCGGCAGACCATTGGACTAGCTTTGGCGCCTGTTTTATGCCTATTCTCCTGATCTATTATCCGGTATTTGCAGTTGGTCTGGGCAACGCCAAAGACGGTAGTTGGCCGCCATTTACCGTTTGGTTAGGAAACGTAGTTTTGTTGCTGGTTGGGGCTTTTTGGCTTCGTAAGCTCTACCGTCGCTAGCACATCTGCGATGCGCGGCTGGCTTGCAAGTCTCTCAATGATGCGATTCGTCCCGTCTTAACTGACTCGAAGGAAAGAAACTTGGAATCAACGGCAAAGACTGAAATTTGGACTGAAAACGGCCGGGAGCTCTTAAGTAACCCTTTTCTGAATTTCTGTGCGCGAAGACGTGTTGCCTTTAGTTTGATCGGCTTTATTGGTTTGACAACGTTAAACGTAGCAGTCCGCCAAACAACGCCGGTGCATCCATTCGACCTGTCAGATCGCTTTGCTTGCTTGGCACTCGCCTTAATTCTCGTCGGGCTCGCCATTCGAAGCTGGGCAGCTGGCACATTGAACAAGTCGCGTGAAGTGACGCAACATGGACCGTATGCACTGACTCGTAATCCGCTCTACCTTGGTTCCTTCTCGATGATGATTGGATTCTGCATCTTGATGCGTGATCCATTTACCTTGCTCTTCGTGATCGGACCGATGGCATTTCTCTATTGGCTGCAAATTATTTTTGAAGAAAAGCGTCTAGCGTTTCTATTTCCTCGTGATTGGCAGGAATATTGCTCGCAGGTACCGCGGCTCCTACCACGCAGGTATTCCTCCAGAGTTTTCGAAGGATGGACGAGTTTCGAATGGCTTAGGAATCGAGAGTACAAGAGCCTACTAGCGAGCATCTTCGGCGTAGCTGCCATATATGCATGGCACCTATTGAGTCCCTCAAGCAGCTAGTTTCGCAACTACGACCGTAGATCCAACATGTAAAGGAGAAGAAGATGCTGCGGAACATGCAGATACGCAAGAAAATTCTCCTTAGTACGCTGATCCTGATGATCACGCTCATCCCCTTGGGCTGGTATGGTTGGCGAGGTGTTTCAGGCTATCGCGAACTAACAATTAACTTGGAAAAACTGTCAGGCGAAATCACGAGCCGCCAACGCTTGGGCGAGGGTGTGCAAGAACTGAAAGATCAAGTTCTACAGCAAAGCTTGAAGTCACTCGATTTTTCGATGGAACAAAATGAACCGGAAGCACATTTACTCCGATTCCAACACGCGCTCACAAGTTTGCTGGAGGAATCGAAACAGTACCAAACTCGTATCGAGAACCAACATGGTGCTTCGAATCCGCTCCTAGCTTCCACGAGCGATGAACGCGAGGCGATTGCCGCACTCACCGACACCCTAGAAACACTTGACCGAGACTGGTGGAACTTGGGCAGCAAACGCTACCTCCAAGTTCACGATCGACTGGGGAGGGTGACCGACAATCTACGATTCTTGTCTTCACGACACGCCCAACGCATGCTGGATTTTCGCGATCAAACACGAATCCGATACCGCTCCTGGCAGGTCATTGTAGGAGTCTGTGCCATCGCCTCGTTGGTCAATGTTGTCGTTATGTTCATTTACTTTCGCCATTGGGTTGTAAAACCCTTCAAGCAATTGCTTCTAGGAAGTAAAAGGATCGCTGAGGGCGAATTCGAACACCGCATTTCACTAGAATCTCAGGATGAGTTGTCCGATCTGGCTCAAGCACTCAATGGGATGACCGATCGCTTTCTCCAAATTCGTGACAACCTGAACGACCAGGTGCGGCAAAGAACTCAGGAAGTCGTGCGCAGCGAACAACTTGCTAGCGTAGGATTCTTGGCCGCTGGAGTGGCTCACGAAATCAACAATCCAATCGCCTCGATCGCTTGGAGTGCCGAAGCATTAGAAAGCCGCATTCATGAGGTCATTCACGACGATGCGGATAAACCGAGTTGTGAGCTGAGCAAGGAGCAGACAGATGTCCTGCGAGACTACTTGCGACGGATACAGGAAGAGGCCTTCCGATGCAAAGACATTACAGAACGGCTTCTCGATTTTTCGCGCCTGGGAGAATCCTCGAAAAAGCAGGAAACGGACATCCATGAGGCGGTCTCCGATGTATGCGAACTAGTCAGTCACTTGGGACAGTATCGCAACCGAAAGCTCCAATTTGCTGGCACCCCCGGTTTTCATGCCTGGGTTAGCCCAACCGAATTCAAGCAAGTTGTCCTCAACCTGCTCACCAATGCCTTGGATGCTAGCGAAGATGGCTCGGTTGTTGACGTCATTCTAGACGCGCAAGTCGACGATTTCAGGATTCAAGTTATTGATCAAGGCTGCGGCATGACCCAAGAGGTTTCGAAGCAGCTGTTTGAACCCTTTTTTACACGTCGGCGCGACGGGCGCGGTACGGGGCTTGGCCTTTCCATCACCTATCGCATCGTCCAAGACCACGGTGGCTCCCTCGTGCCCTTCAGTGCTGGGCCTGGCACTGGATCAACGATGACACTTATTTTGCCAATTCACTCTGCAGCATTGAAATCAGATGAAAGCCGAAGAGCAGCCTAATACCGGACTCAACATACTTTTCGCCGATGACGAGAAATCCTTGCAAACCTTAATGAGCATGGAGATACCTCGTATGGGGCATCGGGTGACGGTGTGTGCCGACGGCGAACAGGCGTTGCGCAAGGCGCGAAAAAGCAAATTCGACTGCCTCTTAGTCGATCTGGATATGCCTGGGATTCATGGTAATGAGGTGATCCGGCAAGTAAAACAGATCTCGCCCGAAACTGAAGCAATCGTACTGACAGGCAAAGAATCACTCGAAACAGCTGTACAGGCAATGCGTCACGGTGCATGTGACTATCTAACGAAACCATGTAGGTTGTCCGAACTAAGAGAACTACTGGATCAAATCCTTGCTAGGCGTGAAACTGTGCGGCGCTATCATGCTCAACGACGCACCAGTGAGAAAAATGCTCCTGAAACGCAACTGGTCGGCAACCACGCTGCAATGGATTCTCTTCGAAAACTTTTGTCGAAAGTTGCACCTACTAACTCGACTGTGCTGATTCGCGGCGAAACTGGTTGCGGAAAAGAACTTGTCGCTAAGAGCTTGCATTCTCAAAGTCTAAGGAACACTGCAGAGTTCGTCGCAATCAACTGTGGTGCACTGCCTGAAAACCTGATTGAAAGCGAGCTCTTTGGCCACCGCAAAGGTGCCTTCACCGGAGCAGATACCCAGCGCAAAGGTCTATTCGAAGTTGCCAGCGGTGGCACCTTGTTTCTCGACGAAATCGGCGAACTGCCTTTGTCCATGCAGGCCAAGCTCCTGCGAGTCCTGGAAAGCCACGAAATTCGTCCGCTGGGCGACAATGAAGCGCGAAAAGTTGATGTGCGAATCGTCTGTGCTACTCACCGTGATTTGGAACAAATGGTAGAAGATGGCGAATTCCGAGAAGACCTCATGTTCCGAATCAACACGTTCGAAGTCTATGTGCCCTCGCTCAGAGAACGCAGCTCGGATATCCCAGATCTCGCACAACATCTTCTTCAACGATTTCGACAAGACGCCGAAGAGAGCCCAGCAATCTTCACTACTGATACGATGGCGGAATTGCAAAACCATGTTTGGCCCGGCAACGTGCGAGAACTGGCCAATGTGATCGAGCATGCTTGCATCCTTTGCGAAGAACTCCCAATTCAGACTCACCACTTGCCGAAACAATTCACTGACCGTAGGCTTCGTAAAGAATTGCGTTCCTTTGGCCCGATGTCGCTTAAGGAAATGGAGCTAACTGCAATTCATGAAGCCGTTGGGCGACATGATGGCAATAAACAGGCTGCTGCAGAAGAACTTGGTATCAGCCTCAAAACTCTATACAACAAATTGAACCAACAAGCGGCCCAAAAGAAGGCAAGTTGAGGCCTGTGAACGCACGGACTAAATCTGCCCTTCGCCAAAACTACGTACCACGCCGACCACCACACCAACTGCATCAACACGCTCTACAGTTGTTGTCGGAAGAGCCCGGTTGGTCGCATGCAAGTGGATTTGACCATCGACTTTCTGTACACGACTGAGCACCTGAACAGTGGTTTCCTCTGGCCCTAGAAGGTTGACAATCGCAAGCTGCCCGCTGAGAACCTCAGACTGCAATTGCACCACCAATATATCACCTTGGCAAATGTGGAGATCGAGCAACGAATCATCCTGCACGCGTAGCACGACTCTGCCTTCGCCACGAATCAATCCTGAAAGATCTAGCTGTTGATTGGGTGAGTTTCCGAGATGGCACAGGGTGCGGCTGACGATTCCAGCCATCGGCAAATGCACAGTGGGAGCGCGATGTACGGGCTCGGTTAATTCAATCGCCCTGCTCTTGTTCTTTTTCCGCTGGATAACCCCCTTCTGCTGCAGCGCGCGAAGGTGGCACATCACCCCGTTGGGTGACTTGATCCCCATATGCTCGCCAATTTCGCGCACCGTAGGACCATATCCACGATCAACAATCTTCTCGCGGATGAAGTCGTAGACTTTTTGCTGCTGTTGGGTGAGAGGGCGAATCATGAATGCGAATTAGTGGGCAAAAGTATACTTGATCAAATGTCCAGTACCTTTGTCATTATAACTGGCGGCAAGTAGAAAGCCATTCAATGAATCTTGCCCGTGGGCCAGGCGTGAGGCGTGAAGCGAAAGTGGCCGGGATCTTCGAACTGGATTGCCCGAGACCAATGTCCAGCGGCGCAGACTCGCTAAAAAGCGACGCAAGTCTTGACGACTTCCGCTACGAGGTCGGGCGGCTGATAGGTTAGTGGTTCGAGGGAAAGTGAGGAAAAGTCTGCACAGCGTTAACTCGCGCCTGAAATCAACTACCGCCGCCGACCGTGCCAGGGCAGAACAAGGCCGACCCCTCACCCTCCTGCAAGAACACAGTCAGCCTCAATCCCAGACGAACCAGAAACCGCAGGTTGAGCATTGGGGTCACCTTGAGTCGCCGTCTCGACTTCGGTGCAATTGGAGTTGACGTGAACGACGAAAGTGAAAC
>JBCCEO010000137.1:0-13506 GCA_039030255.1 Planctomycetota bacterium
TTCTGCCTGCGCCTATCAGACAATTTTGACCGCCAGCGTCGTAACCGTTCTGTTCAATGCGAACCCTCTCATGCGTTACGACGGCTACTTTGTTGCAACCGAGGTTCTGAGAATTCAAAACCTCAGGCAAGTTGCCAACAGCGAGCTCAAGAGAAGAGCAAAAGCGATTTTCCTCGGGATTGAGGACAATGCCAACAGTGATTTAAACGGTTATGTACGAGCAGTGGCTTTGCTCTACGGAGTCTGCTCCGGCATCTATATGAACCTTCTCATGTTCAGCATCGCTGCAATGCTGGCCTATAAACTTCCGCTCGTCGGGATCCTAGTTGCTGCCTACTACATCAACTTCTCATTAAATCAGAAGCTTGGCGCACTGCAAAAATACTTGTTTGTGTCTGAGGAAGCCAAACAAGCGGGAATGCGAGCCCGCCTGGTTGGAGTTGTTGCTTTTGTGCTGGTTCCGCTAGGCCTAATTTTTGCGCCTACACCTTTTCGCGTTAGTGCAAACGGCCTGCTCTCTGTAGAAAACGAACACCAAGTTCGTAGTCTCGTAGAGGGGACAATTGCTGAAGTCCCCGTTTCATTGGGTGAATCCGTAACTGCTGAAACGATTGTGGCGCGGCTCGAAAACTCCGAACTCAATACAGCATTGAACACCGCACAAGCGGAGGTAACTCACGCGAGGTTGGTACGTAAAGCGATGGTCGACGTCGACAAAGTGAAGTACAAGCAATTCACTTACGTGCTCGCGCGGGCCTCGGATGAAATGAAGGATAAAACTCGAGAGCATGAAGCACTGCATGTTCCTGCGGGGATGCAAGGTGTAGTCGCGCATTTACCGTTCAAAAACTCGCATGGAAAATTTGTGCATACTGGAGAACCGGTGGCAACGATTGTCTCGGGTATGTCGAGCATTCGTTGTTATCTAACAGAATCGCAGATGTTGCAGTGCTTCTGTGAGGTAGGGCAACCAGTGCTTGTCAGTGCATCCGGTGACTCACTTGTGTTCTACGAGGGCACAATTGCATCGATCGCACCCACGGCCGAAGGTGAGTTCGGGGATGCTGCGTTAACCCAGGTGGGAGGCGGTGAAATCCTTATTGATGCGGAAACGGGACGACCGCTAGAGCCGCTATTTCGCATAGACATCGCGCCTCAAGATGAACTAGCAAGGGACCTAATCGGGCGGAGACTCTTGATCCGATTCGAAAAGAAATACGAGCCCCTAGGTTGGTTTGTTGTTCGCAAGCTGAAAGACTTCATCTCAAGCGTTAGCGTAAAATAGAAAACAATATCCAATGGAAACTGGGCCTCCGATGTACTTCGAAACTACAAAGAACACGCTAGTTGTGTTGACTGGCTGTCTGTTGCTTTGCTTCCAGTTGGGATTCGCCCAGTCGGACGAGCCCCGTTCAATGCTCAACTCGGACCTTGAACTATTCGGAGTGGCACATCCGAAGAAGCTTGCAATCCTTCGATTCTCCCGGCAGGGGCAGATCGCGAGAGTCTTAGTCAAGGACGGGCAAGTGGTGAAAGAGGGACAGTTCCTGGTCGGGTTGCAGGATGGAATCGCGCGGGTTGCGCTTGAAATGGCTCGCATCGAAGCCGAGCAAGAAGCCGCACTCCGAACCGCGCAAATTGAGCTGGCTCGCAGTGAAGAACAGTTCGCCCGTACAAAACAAGGCTTTGACGAAGAAGTCGTGTCAGACTTTGAACTAAAGGCAAAACAAGCGGATCTTGATCGCGCGCGGGCAGCCGTCGACCTAGAACGCGAACGGAAACGACAAGCGGAAGCGAGGCTAAAAATGGCTGAAGAAGAAGCCAAGGCCTACAACTTAATCGCACCATTTCAAGGAACCGTAATCGAAGTCCATATTGACCATGGAAATTCGGTAGGGCCCTCGGAAAATGCGATTACCATGGCACAGCTAGATACACTTGAGGTCGAAATGCATCTCCCGATTGTTTGGTTTGGCCGAATCCAGGTTGGAGAAGAATACCAGGTTTTTGCAGGCTCCCCAGTCAATCGCGACATTCTCATTCGAGCGGAATTCGTTGCGCCTACGGTCGATTCGACCAGCGAAACCGTCCGAGTCGTGTTCTCTTTCGACAATCGCGAGGCGAGGTTGCCCAGTGGCTTTGAGGTGAGCAAACTCAAGCCAATGAGGAATACGGGGCCAATCTCGCGTCTTGATACGAAGGTTTTCAACGGCATGCAGACGATCCAAGAATCACCATCACGCCTGCCGCGGCGGACTCAGCAACTGGACCTAGGCTTGCCGCAAGTCCCCTCGAATGCAAGTTTCAACTCGGCTAGCGGACCAGCAACCCCGCGAAGATAGATATACGCTTCCTTCAACGAAACAGTTTGGGAAACTCAGTCAGGTGGCTACGACTTTGCGACATTTCGTTTTCCTTTTATTCTGCACGATGTGTTTTGTGCTGGAAGGAAATTTTACGTGCGCATTGCGAGCCCAGGATGTCGTAAGCTTACCGCCCCCGCCATCGAAGCAGTCGGAAAAGCTTCGAGCTGTCGTCGATCGAGCTGCCGAAAATGAAATGACTCACAGTGATTCCGCAAGCAGGAAAAAAGAATTCGTCGATGCGAATTCAAATATCATTGGGTGGCCAACAGATTCACCGTCAACAACGCTTGATTCGCCCCCGAGCGGTCGAAATGATTCCGATGAGCGACTTAAAACAAAAACTTATGATGCAAACCAAGCACCCGGCAAGGAAGAATTGGTGCCGGCCGAAGCCGAGTCGCAAGAGAGTTCAGAAGCGGCGGATGAACAAGCAGTAGTTTGGCCATGGTGGATCGAAATCCATCGTGAGGCATTTGAGCTTTATCCCAAATCGGAGCAGCTTTCGTTAGTTGATGTGTTCGCGATTGCCATGTCCAACGCACCCGAACTCCAAGTGCTGCGGATTGACCAAAGGATTGCAGTAGAGAATCTTAGAGAACAGCAGGCAAACTTTGATTGGACCGCATTTGTTAATCAGCAGTGGGACGACAGAAGCAATCCGGTTGGAAGTACATTGGACGGAGTGCAGAATCGAAAACGTGAAGAACAGTACACTGGCAGTGCAGGGCTCCGGCGAACAAATCAAGTCGGTGGTGATGTCTCGGTTTCTCAGCAAATTGGCCATCAGAATTCAAATTCATCGTTCTTCCAACCCAACGACCAGGGAACGGCGAATTTTGCAATCACTTACACACAGCCTCTATTACGCGGCGGTGGACGATTTGTCACGACTTCCTCTATTCAAATTGCTACGAGCGAACTCCGGGCGGCCGACGCAAATTTTCAGTCTGGACTGCAGCGGCGATTATTGGTCATCGCCGATTCTTTTTGGACACTCTATCGACAGCGTGCGCAAACGACCATCCTATGGAACTCTTGGCAACGAGCTGAGAAGCTTCTGCAGATAATGGAGAAACGCAGTAGGCTGGATGTCGACCGCCTGCAAATCTTAAGAGCAAAGGCATCGGCCTCACAGCGTTATAGCGAGTTCATTCAAGCGAGATCGGAAATCGTGGCGTTGCAAGAGTCCTTGCTGGAACTGATGTACGGTGATTCGTTTCCCGAACAGGCAAATCGCGAACTGATACCGATTGGCACACCGGTCGCGAACTACAATTTGTTGGACCAATCAGAGCTTACTGGCTTGGCCCTTTCGCAACGTCCGGAAATTAAAAGTGCAATTGAACAAGTGAGAATTGCCGGTATCGACAGCCGTGTGGCCAAAAACCAACTACTTCCAACACTTGGGATGACCTTAGCCATGACAGCATCGGGCCTGCAGGGAGACTCGAACATCCCATTGGCGTGGCAAGATCAGTTTAGCGTTGGAGAGCCGACATACGGAGTAGGATTTGAATTTGAAAGACCGTTTAGAAATCGTGCCGCGTTGGCAGCAGACCGACGCGCACTCTTGACTTTGCAGAAGCGTCAGCTGGAGATGAACAACACGGTGAGTGATATTGCCCTGGAAGTCCGCAACGCAGCGACTCGGGCTAGAGCGGCGATTCAGAATCATTTCACGAGGGCGGACGCATGGAAAACGATTCAAGAAGACATGCAGAAGACGGAACGGAGATTTGCACTTCTAATCGATGGAGCGGACGTAGGGCGACTTTACTTGGATAACCTTCTCTCAACGCAAGATCGTTTGGCACAGGCGGAGTTGAGCCTACTTTCCGCCCAAATTGAAACTGAACTAAAGCGGCTAGAGGTCGAACGCGCGAGCGGCAGCTTTCTGCAGAATAACGCAAAGGCGCAAAAATCCTTCATGAGCAATTCCGAAGAGAAGTAGGCCACTCGCGGCCGTTTCTGGCAGGGTCGTTAGGCTAGCCCCAAACACTGTTCTAATCCTGAGCAACAGGCCAGCCGAGTTCTGAAGGTTGCAGGTTGCCGTCTTCGTTGGCGTCTAGCTTTATTGCCGCGTTTGTTGCCTCATCAATTTCAGCCTTAGACAATTCACTGTTCCCGTCTCGATCAATTGCCTTCATCAGCGCAAACATGGGTGGTGGATCGATTGGCTCCTGAGCGAACACCCATGGACGAGCTTGTTTGATCACGAGGCGGTTGTCAGAAGTCACTTTGAACTCGATTTCCATCGCAAAGTCTTCTGCCTCAAGCGAACGACTGTACAGCTTGGCATATCTAGCGTGGATCGTTGCCAAATAGCGACGAAGCTGGTCAATATGTTCCGACGATAGAAGTTTGCCACCGTCTCTTGCCCGATTCGATACTCGCACGACTTGATACTTGTCACTCTCGTACCAGTCCAAGAGTCCTTCTTCCGGCACAGATTGTTCGTCAGGATTGGTGACCAAGTCCTCTCCGGCTTGTACATTCACGTAGTAGTTTCCATACGTCTGATAGAGGATGTCCGCTGTGACGGCTACTCCGTTAGCCAACTCGCCTTTGTAGTTCGGGTGCACGAGTACGCCCATGGCGGCGGCCATATGGTCGACGCGGTAGAACGCACGTTCTTCAAAGGCGCGGTAATTCCACATGCTGGCATAGACTTGCTTTACGGACTTCGAAAAATGACCTTCGTCTGGCTTATGGGTAAACGAGTCGTAAAGACCAGCTCCGCTGAAGCCCGGCAGATCCTCGTTGTTGGTGCTGGATCGAACACGCACTGAAGATCCCTCCGGGAAGGACTTGTGCAAGGCGTCCAAGGCCGTCAACATCCAGCCGGGCATTTCGGCGTCCTCGATCAATTTTCGGATTTCCTTTAGACGCTTTTGCTGCGTCTCGGAATCGTTCGCGAAGTCCGAGTCGGAAATCAGCTTTTCTATACGCTCGTAGAAGCCATTGTGCTTCATGAACTCGTCGTAGAAGTAGAAGGGAATCGCATAGCCTTCTGGCGCTGTTCCTTCCTTAAAATTGAATGTTCGCATTGCAGCCACGTTCGCAGCTTTGACTCCGAATGCATCGGAGTCCGCAAAGGCGACATCATCTAGTGAACGGGCTTCCCTCACGGCCAGATTCCGTTTCGGTACCTGTCTGTCGGACGGACGAAGCGCTTCAAAGTGTGATTCGACTTCTGCCGCGCTGGCCTCTCGAATCATAAAGCCTTCGTTGGTTACCTTGAAAGCAACCAACTTTCCAATGAGTGGCTTGATGCGGTCTACTTTGGCAGCGTCGGCGATGAATGCATTTGGCACTTTGTCTTGAACCGCTCGCAGATTGACGTGCGAGAGTGGCGTCTGTCGAACGGCCGTGATGATACCCGCCACGCGAGATAGTTCGTTGGGCAGCGATTCGTAAAGGACAACGTCGCGAGGTCCTGGGTACTCATCAAGTCCCATCAGCCGGAGTCGCCCAAATGTTTCTCCTAAATTGAGCGGAAGGTAGGCTACGTCCTTTTGCGTTAGATCTTCGTCTTGGTAAACGGTAAGGCCCGCAGCGGCGAACGCGTCGGCTTGGTCATCGGTAACTTGAAATGCCCGCCTGAATCTGGGGTAATAGCCGACGTTGCCTGCCAGAATCGGCATTTTCTTAGTAAGCATCTTTTGGCAGATCTCAATCATCTCTGCTGAATAGGCGTCATTTGGCTCGAACTCGTAAGTAAACGCACCTGGCTGCCCGGATGGAGAACGTAGACTTGGGCGATAAATGAGTACGCCCTTCATCTGTCCGCCACCACGCATGAATGGAAGGCCGACGACCCGAGCAAAGATTGGGTGGGCTCGGTGATTCTTGGTGTTGATAAAGTAGAGTTGCGGATTGTCGGAGTTTGCGGCATCCAGCGTAAACTTCACAAACTCAAGATCCGCCAACTGAGTGTCGATGAGCACATCTTCACCGCGATAAGCCATCTTGTGAAAGGTCTCAAGATTGGGGATCGTCGCGGCACCATCTTTGAACTTTAGATCCTCTGGTGCCGTCGCCGTCGCGTTGGCTTGATCTCCTGATGGATTGAAGCCACCTGGCGGGCCAAAACCGCGACCACCAAAACCACCGCGGCCCGGGCCACCGCGACCAGGACCTCCAGGTCCGCCGCCTCCGGTTCGCAGTGGCGGTTCCAGCAATTCTTTGCCAGCAATCGTTCCGTTCCGGTTCTTGTCGAGCGAAAGCAGTGCTCGCGGCGCTCCCTGGAGCTCTTCAGCCGAGAGCTGACCGTCCTGGTTGAGGTCGATTGCGGACAATATTGCAGGTGCAGGTTCATCTGAAGAGGCCGCCTCATTCGAGGGGCTTGGCCCACTCTGGGCCAGAAGACAATTTGAGCATAGTCCTACCGGAACCGTGCCGACCAAAGCCAAGATAAATAGTAGGTTGAGCCGCTGCATGTCTTCTCCGTAGATAAGTGGTTGGTAGCGGGGTCGGTCGAAAGAAGCACCGCTGCAAAGTATTCAACACTTTGATCCAATTGAGGTTTCGCTGCCACCCTGCCAATCTCAATTTAAGAACGTAGAAAGCACCCAACCCTTCGCAATTGCAAAGGATGACTTTGCCGAGGTGCAAATGAGGGAATTGACGGGTAATGTTTGACGTTGTGATGTAAATCTGTGCCCAAACGGACTCCAGTGTCAGCCAGATTACACCGATCATTGCCGCGTTTTCTTGCGGGGGCGTTAATTCCGAAATCTCGCCGGCAAGTTGACAGAATTTGTTTTTTCCGAGCAAGATATTCACTCCAGCATGTGTCTACTTTCTAGAGGAGCATGCAGACGCGGAGTGAATGAAATGGCAAATCCCATAACGGCAACTCGGGCAAGCTTGCTTTTGCGACTTCAGAACGCGAATGACGTACAGGCTTGGGACGAGTTTACTCAAATTTACGGGCCGGTGATCTATCGAATCGCACTGAGCAAAGGCCTTCAGGCTGCTGACGCAGAGAACCTTGTGCAGGAAGTATTTATGGCGGTTGCCAAAGCGATTGGAGATTGGCTGGAGCGAAATGACCGCGGCTCCTTTCGTGCTTGGCTTCTTCGGATTGCCAGGAACCAAACGATCAACATGCTGACTCGTCGCGGCACTCGGCCACTTGGCGATGACGGTAGCCGGGCGGCCTCCATGATGGCAAATTTGCACGCGCCAAACGAACTAACAAGAGAACTTGATCTCGAATATCAAGAAGCACTCGCTTCGCCTTCGGCTGCCGTCCGCTCGCTTGCCAGTCGAGCAATGATCCGCGGAAGTGCTATTGACGAGGCGACTGCAATTAAAATACTCAGCGACTCCGATTTTGGGGTCCGCTGGCAAACCGTAATGGGATTGATTGATACTCATAATCCTGCAGCCTTTCCGGCGCTAATTGATCTGATCCCCGATGCATCCGAACAAGATGCTATTCACCTTGCAAAGCTTCTCCGGCACATAGCTGGCTCAGGACCGAGCTTGCAAACAGAGGGAGGTCAATCAGAAGGTCTTGCATCTAAGGAGGAATGGCTCGCTTGGTATTCTAAGAACGGACACAGGATAACAAGTGAGCAGATCTCGCATGGTTATTCATTGGTCTACAACGACACTCACATTGGTGAACTCGACTTAATGGGAGAGCGAGTATGGATGGCCGAAGTGCGTTCCAAGATGAAGTATAATTTTCATCATATTGGAACAAAGGTAGAGCTGCTTTCAAACGGCAATTTTCTTGTCAACGATGCTGTGCAGCTACTAGAGTTCAGCCGGGCGGGTACGCTGCTTGAGAAACATGAGTTTCCCAAGAGAATTGTGTCTTTCAGGAGAATTGAGAATGGGCACATCCTAGTCGCCGCGCGCACCTCGCTGTATCGACTAAATCAAAGCGGGCGAATTGTCGAACTTTATGCACACAGCCTAGGGAATTTTCGAAGCGTGGTTGGAAATACAAATGGTGGTTTCGCTTTGATGGGATCTGTCTATATTCCTAGACCATCCCGGCCAATCGAAGAGATACGTGGTGAACTAGATAAAGGACCGATCCCAACGGGCGAATTGCTCGAATTCGATGGCAATGGAAGCATCATTCGGAAAAGTCGGCTTAGCCAAGACGAGCATGGGGATAACAACTGGTGTATTGTAATGCTCAGTGGAGGCAAGGTTTTGGTCAGTCGTCATCGCGACGTAGTGGAACTAAATCAACAACGAAAGGTAACCCGCACGTTTGCCAAGCCAGACTTTACCCCAGATCGGGTTAGTCAACTCTCGAACGGAAACATTCTTGTATCGGCATTCGGAAATGTCCAGGAGTACTCAATGGATGGAGAACGGAGAGCTAGCATGCGGTTCGCTAAACCCTTCATTTTCGTCGCACGCCGTTAAACTTCCTCGTGCTGGTGAACTGACATCAGCATAGGTTAGCGAGCAGTCCAGCCACCATCGACGGTTAGTAAACTGCCGGTGGTGAAGCTGCTAAAGCGGCTGGCTAGATATAACGCGGCCCCTTGAATTTCTTCAAGTTCCCCCCAGCGTTCCAAGGCGACTGCTCCGACGATGAACTTCTTCGCCTCTTCACTGTCGGCGATCGGAATGTTCATTTCGGTCAAAAAAGGCCCTGGACAAATGGCATTGCAAGTAATCCCGAAGGGAGCAAGCTCCAGTCCCAGGGCACGCGTCATCTGCACTACGGCTCCTTTGCTGCTGGCGTAAGGAGTGCGATTGGCCAAGCCGACGACACCAAGCGTACTGGCCACGTTGATGATGCGACCATACTTGGCCTCTTTCATGCTTGGTAAAACCGCGCGATTCGTTTTCCAAGTGCCGCTAACGTTGATTCGCATGACTTCCTCAAACTGATCGGCTTCGAGTTCGTCGATTGGCCCGCGAATGTTGATGCCAGCACTGTTGATTACGATATCGATTTTGTTCCAGCGCTGAAGCGTCTGCGCGACCATCCAATCGACTTGTTCAGACGAAGTCACATCCGCAGCAATTCCAAACGCTTCGACTTCGTACTGGTCCGTGATTGCATTTGCCGCCTCTTGGGCTTGTTCGGCATTGCGGCTAATCAACATGACATTGGCGCCCGCCGAGGCTAAGCCGGCGGCCATGGCCAGTCCAAGACCTTTGGAGCCACCTGTTACCAAGGCAGTTTGGCCGTCCAGTCGAAATCCAGAAATGCCAGGAAGGGATACATCAACAGTCATAATTCACAGTTCATTCGAATCTTGATTTCGGTCGCACACTCGCTCCGTTGGAGTGGAATGCGAAAGCTATTCTCGAGTTGTAACGCAACTTCTCAGGCGATACCACGCATTGCGACTTTCGCTACGTAATCTAACATAATGTTTCCGTTTCGTTCGTATGCCTGAGTGTCCGCTGAAGGGCAACGCAGAGTTTCAAGCTCGGTCCACTTTTGCTCCTCAAAAGCGTTAGTTTTTTTGCGTAGCGAAGGCGACCATACCCAGAAGTGAAACCTGATTTGCCCTAGAGTCCGTAGGCCCCATAAGGCATGCGAAATCTTAGACTGCCAAGCTTTCTGCCAGAGGTGCAGCCATGAAGTCGCTTCGTCCCGTCAAAATCAAACGCAAGTACACACGATCTAGTCCGGGTAGTGTGCTTTACCAATGTGGTGAAACGATCGTGTTGTGTACCGCCAGTATCGAAGCAAGCGTCCCGCCGTGGCTGGAAGGATCTGGCAAGGGCTGGGTGACGGCCGAATACAACATGCTTCCCCATAGTACCAATCGACGAAAGAAACGTGACCGAGGAGGAAAAGTCGATGGCCGAACGACCGAAATCCAGCGTTTGATCGGTCGCAGCTTGCGCGCCATTATCGACTTGCACAAGCTGGGCGAGCGAATGGTCACAGTGGATTGCGATGTGCTTCAAGCCGACGGCGGCACTAGGACGGCTAGTATCACGGGTGGATTTTTGGCACTAGCCGATGCACTTTATCCGGAGTTCAAAAAAACACCACCTGCCGAACACCCACTGGTTGATAGTGTGGCGGCGATCAGTGTTGGCATTGTGCACGGCAAGCCTGTTTTGGACTTGGACTACGAAGCAGATTATGCGGCTGCGGTCGACATGAATGTGATCATGACAGGCAGTGGCAAGTTCGTGGAGATTCAAGGAACTGGAGAGGAAGCTACCTTTGACGATGCCGAACTTGCCGCGATGCTCAAGTTGGCCAAGACGGGAATCAAGCAGCTTACGAAACTGCAAAAAGATGCCCTGGGACGTCAATGGCCACTGGGTTGATCATGCAAAAAGGTCATAAAGGAGCGAAATAAAAAAGGGCGAATTCAAGCGGCGGCACGGTGAATAGCTGTCACGGCGACATGCTGAGACTTAGCAACTTGAATTGCCCTTCGTAGCCATAAAACGCCTGCCGTTACCAGCCCTGGCCAATCTGTGGCTACACTAAATGGATTGTCCTACGCGCCAAAAACCGGACAGAAAAAATTGCGGAGGTTTGGTTGGAAGCGGCGCAAGTAAACTGACCTCCCTATTGGACCTGTGGGAGTTGGTGAGTACCGCGAGCCGGTGGGGCGACGTGCTGGATCAGGAATCCTGAGTGACAAGAAGAAAGAACTCCTACCCGGCCGCGTTTGTACTCGTCGAAATCAATTTACGCAGTCAACAAGCGCAACTTCAAAAAACGTGAGCGAGTGAAGGCCTTCAAATATGAAAACGCATAACGCTGCAGAAAACCAATTCAAACGCAGGCCCGCCCGTCGCCTAGCATTCAAGTTTGCACTGTCATTTTGCTTGGCACTCATTGCACTTCCAGTTCTAGCCTGCAATATTCCGGTGTTTCGATATGCGCTTGAGCGCTGGAGGTCGGATCGCATGCAAGTGCTAGTGTTCATCGATCAAGAGTTGAGTGCGAGCGACCAAGCCGCAGTAGCGCGACTGCGGACCGCCTCCGTCGCGACTAATGGAAGCGCCAACCTGGAAGTTCAAACCATTGATTTGCGGGAGCCAGCTAAAAAGAATGAGACCCGGCAGGCGATCGAATTATGGGAAAGCATTCAAACTTCTTCAGCGAACGCTAAGCCTCCTTTTGTGGCGGTGCAGGGCAAGCATCCCCGGGGTCCTTACTTGTCTTGGAGCGGGAAACTCGCCGACTCCGGTGCCATATTAAGCTCGCCAGCCCGGCTGGAACTAGGCAGGCGCCTGCTAGCTGGAAAGTCTGTGGTGTGGTTAGTGTTGCAATCGCAGGAAGATCAAGCAGCTAATGAACGAGTCACGACTTTACTGCGTGGTCAATCGAAGGAGTTGTCGGCCGACTTGGAGTTGCCAGAAGGAATTGGCTTGCCTGGTTCGGAGTTGTTCTCTGAAGTTCCATTGCTGCTCGAGTTTTCTGTGCTGGAAATTGACCGCAATGACAACCGTGAAGAATACTTAATCGAGTCGCTTAAGGGATTCCAGCCCGAGGCTTTTGAGGCGGATGAACCCCTTGTGATTCCGGTATTCGGCAGGGGGCGAGCACTGGAGGTTATACCAGCCAGTAAGCTCACCGATGCACTAGTTCGCGATCTTAGTGCGTTCCTCTGTGCAGCCTGTTCCTGCCAAGTCAAAGAGCAGAACCCAGGTTTTGATTTGCTGCTTGAACGAAACTGGGACTTGGAACTATTTGGGGAAGAAGGAGAAAAACCACCTGCTTCCGAAAACGGACTGGGGCAGCAAAAACGCGTATTGCTCGATATACCGCCTGGAAAGTCCAAGTAGAAGCTGTCTAAGAATTCTTGGTCAGTTCTTTCTCTTCCGTACGACGCGATGCTTGCCGCTAGGCGCCGTACACGTTTTTGAACGCGCTGGAAAAACCAGCTTCTGGGAGAATCTGGTTTAAGTGATGTTTCAAATGTTCGACATAATCCTCCATGACGAACTTCAAGCTGAAGGGTCCCGCTCCTTCAATCGTAATTGTATGGTGGTGATACTGCTCGGGAATCGTTTCGATGAGATGCGCCAAGTGCATGTTGTAGCTTTGCCAAAGCTCAAGCATTTGTTCCCAATTAGCCTGCGTCCAATTCTGTAGATCCACCCACTCGTCTTGCCCGTAACCCGGAAAGTCGAGCTCTGGTTTTTGCATCATGCGCACGAATTTCTGCTGGTTGTTGCAGGCCGAATCAATCAAATGACCCAGTATTTCTTTCTTGGCCCACTTTTGGGGATGAGGTCGCTCCGATATCGCAGAGTTCTCAAGCTGGTTAAGCAGCGGCAAGGCGCTTTGAACAATACCGCGCAGTTCTTCGGCCAGGGATTGCAAGGTGTTCTTCCTTCCTAAACGTAATTTCTTTCTGGGACCCCCTACTCTGAGGAGCAAGTCCTTCGCTATTGAGTTTGTGCGGAATACCGTACAAATTGCGTGCTACACTAGTGGGTGACAGCCGGAGTACTCCGGTTCAAATTGAAGGCTTGGCGAAGCACGAAGTCAGAACGGTGAGGGAGATCTCCGAAGCAAGAGCAGCAGATTCGACTGCCTGTTCTTTCTGCTTGTGCACGCTCCGTTGCGAAAGTCGGCTTGCCTCCTCAATAAAAACCGTGAACCGATTTTGCAAACTGCTGCGCCCTTCGTCCGCAATTTGCAGCTTCAGGTAAGCATACCCTCGCGCCTCGCCTAGCTTTGGAGACTATGATGACTCAACTCAAGCACAATTGGTTCAGCCTTATTCTACTGCTCGTTTTCAGTTTTGGGCTGGCGACGCGAACGCAACAAGTCCGGGCAGAAGTAGCTGCATCGGCGGCCGATGGATTTGTGTTGGTCATCAAAAAGCAAACTCGACTCGACGCCGACATGTGCTTTGAAGCTTTCGTCCAGGGCTTTGGACGCTGGTGGGATGCTAGCCACTCCTACAGCAACAATGCCAAGTCCATGCGAGTTGACGTGGATAAGTCATGCATTTTGGAGCGGCTACCAGGCGGCGGTTATGTGCGGCACATGGAAATGGTCTACTACGATCCCGAGAAAAACAATCTGCGTTTTACAGGTGGACTCGGGCCACTTCAAGAAATGGGCGTCAGCGGAGCTATGTCTCTCAAGCTGACAAAGGTCGAGGGGAAGGGGACGGAGATTGAGTTGAAATACTCGGTTACCGGCGCGAGTATCCTGAACCTGAAA
>JBCCEO010000138.1:0-13468 GCA_039030255.1 Planctomycetota bacterium
AGCACCCAAATCGGACTTGTTTAATGTCTATTTAAGGGTATCGTGGGAAGTGTTGTTGGCGGCTGAGGTCTCAACCATCGCCGTTAATGAGGGATAACCTTTGATGCTAGCTACGGCAGGCAACCCATTGGAGGTAAAGATCCAGTGTCCCTTGGCAAATTTACTCCTTAGACCTTAGATTTATTCCCGCTGCCGTATTCCCCCCTCCCGCTTCGCACGCACAAAGTTGATTTCGCCAATAACAAAGACTTACTAATGCTTTTCGCTAGTGGGATACCCCCATCCCACAAACCGGTCAGCTTTGTGCGTTTTCATTTTCTTTATTGAGTCTCCGCACTCAAATCTTGCGCTTTTCCATTAGTATCAACCATGTGTTTGTTGTTTCCGGAAAGCTTCAGTGATACCTTTGAGTAAGCACACTCAAAGCAGTTTTCAAACAACTTATGTCTGAAAAATCATCCAGCCTGAATAGCAAGAGCAGCCCAAGTCCTACGAGTGGCCAAGGCACAGAAAGCCGACGTGGTTTTATACGTGGTTCTTCGTTGCTGCTCGCGTCGGCCTTGCCCGCTGCAAACGCAAGCGGACAGCAAGCAGAATCTCGCCCTCGCCTGGGATTAGTCGGATGCGGAACAAGTGGTGTGCAGCTAGCCAAGGCTGCAATGCAGCAAGGAGAGGTTGAGCTTGTTGCCATGGCGGACAGCTCCGCTGCTCGAATTCACCAAGCAACCCGAGCATTGAAGAGCAGATCGAAACAAGCCTTTGCTGTTGAGCGACAAAACGCTCTCGTCGGTAAGAAAGCTTACGAGGACCTTCTTTGTAGAGATTTGGACTGGGTTATCGTCGCTGTTCCGTATGCTTTGCGGCCCGTCGTAACTGCCTCGGCGATCGAGGCTCGAAAATCTATTTACGTCGAACAACCACTTGCATCTTGCGGCGCTGGCTTCGCACGACTGCTCAGTGCGGCTGGTTCGATTCAGGCTGAACAACCGAAGGTCTTCTGCGGCAATCGTCAGGACCTCGAAGCCAAACATGCGGAGCTGTTGGCGCATGTCGATAAGGGAGCGATCGGCAAGATCCAGAAAATAATCGCGAATGCCAAGTATCCAACGCCCGACTGCAAAATGAGCACTTGGCGACAAGACTTCAACTTGGCCGGTGACGGAACTTTGCGACACCGCGCTGCACTCGCCAGGCTGGCAATTCGCTATCTGGGACGTGCCGTCGAAGCCAATCCGCAATCCCAAGTCGAGTATGGCGAATCACAATTGGATAGCCGCGTTCGAATTCAATTTGAATCCGGGCAACTCATTAGCCGTTGCCATCTTGCGGAGCATTTCTCTTCGCCCAGCGAAGTTATCGAGATGATCGGCAGCGAAGGACGCTGTGAGTTGCATCGCGGTCGCATCTACAATTTGGCGGGAGAGATAACGCACCGAATAGCCCCGCAGAAAATGGATCGCGGTATGCATTTGCTCGCTACAATGGAGGCTTGGCATGGAAGGCGAATTGAGCGATCGGCAGAGGCAAGAACAATCCAGGAAGCCCTTCCCGAAATTGAAGCAGCATTGATGGCGCAAGCCGCCGGACGATTTGGACGATGCGTCAAGGCGTTGCGCGGAACTTCCTAGTTCTTCGGGAAAGCCGCAAAGCTAGCATTCTCCCGCTTAACTCGCGAACCTAATGCTCGTGTAATGGCCTTCTTCGGCGGCAAACGCAAGAAGAAGCCCTACGATCGTGTCTTGCTGGCGTTGACCACGAGCACCTGCTTTTAAGATAATGCAGGCGGCAAAGATTTAAAAATCCTTCCTGAAAGGACCAACTGCAAGATCCATCGATATTTGCGCGTTGTAGTCTCCGTTGTCCCCAGTTTTTTTGCTTGATTGCCACTACCTTGAGCACCTCCGTCGAACCAGAACAGCTCGCTGAATACTGCCGCCGTACAGCCGAGCAAGCTAAGTTTGCTTCGCGGGCACTGGCGAATATCTCTACGCAAACCAAGAACGCTTGGCTCCTCTCATCGGCGGAGACGCTAATCGAAGACTCCGATCGCATCTTGGCTGCCAATGCGCTCGACATTGAGGCTGCACCTTCTTTCGGACTCACCGACGCCCAAGTAGATCGACTGGTGCTAACTAAGGATCGGATAGCGGGGATTGCAAACGCCCTAGGCGAGATTGCTGCGTTGCCTGATCCAATTGGGGAAACCATTTCCGGTTCACGCCGTCCAAGCGGTTTGGAAATTCGTAAGGTACGAGTGCCTTTGGGTACGGTGTTCTTTATTTACGAGTCGCGGCCAAATGTGACAGCCGATGCCGCTGCGATTTGCGTCAAAAGTGGAAACGCTGTCATCCTTCGCGGGGGCAAAGAAGCTCGACATTCTTCGCATGCAATCGTCTCCATTCTGCGAAGCGAGGCGAAGAAATGCGAGATTCCCCAAGACTCTGTGCAACTAGTTGAGATGACGGACCGAGCTGCGGTTGGTCATTTTCTCAAAATGTCAGAGTTCATCGACGTGGCTATACCACGCGGAGGCAAAGGATTGATCGAGCGAGTATGCAATGATGCAACCATGCCTGTCATTAAGCATTACGATGGCAACTGCCACGTATACGTCGATCGGCATGCGGATCCTGAGATGGCGGTCAGCATTGTTGTCAATTCCAAGTGCCAGCGTATGGGTGTCTGTAACGCGGCTGAAAGCTTACTGGTTCATCAGGAAGTCGCATCAGATCTTTTGCCGCTGATAGCTACAGGACTAGCAACCCACGAGATTGAGTTGCGAGGTGATTCAGCAACTTGCGGTATTTTGCCCTCTGCATGCCCAGCATCAGAAGAAGATTGGGCAGAAGAGTACCTGGGGCCAATTCTGAGTATCAAAGTTGTCGAGTCAATCGAAGAGGCGATTGAGCACATAAATCGCTACGGTTCCCATCACACAGATGCGATTGTCAGTTCAAATCTGGCTAGTACACAGTTGTTCTGCGATTCGGTCGATTCCAGTGCCGTCGTGGTGAATGCCAGTACTAGATTCAACGATGGCGGTGAATTTGGGCTGGGCGCTGAAATTGGAATTAGCACTGACAAGTTCCATGCTCGGGGGCCCTGTGGGCTGACTGAATTGACGACCTATAAATACACCGTGCACGGTACCGGGCAAACTCGCTAATACGCAAAGTAGCCCGCTAGGCTGACTGGCAAAACCGTGAACTAGCGAATGGTTAAGGAAGGCCGAAATGAGAGCTCTAAAAAAGCTTCTAAGTCCTCAACAAATGTATGCTATCCAGATCATGCACGAGGAATTTGCTCGTCGATGCTCCTGCGCTTTGGCGGACTTGCTTCCCGGAACACCCAAGTTAGCAGTAGCGCGGCTGGAGCAATTGCAGTTGACCGAGCACTTGTTCAGCTGTTCCCATCCAACTTGCCTCCAAGTCTTGCAGCCAGCAGGTCTCAACGGGCAATGGCTGCTGGATATCTCGCCCCAGTTGGCGTATCCAGTGATCAATTCATTGCTCGGCGGGAATCCCAAAGACGAAATACAACCGCAGCGAGAGATTACGGAAATTGAGTGGCAAGTCTTGAAGCCGCTCCATCAATCGCTGCTTGCAGAACTCTATACAAGTTGGAGTGATTTTCAAGTCTCTTCGATCGACTGCAAAGATGCCTTAGTCAATCCACAGCTGGCGCAGATCGCTCCGGCAACTGCCGGGTTGGTCGTGGTGCACTTCGAACTTGCGTTTCTGGGCGGCGAAGTTTGCGAGCTGCTGAGCTTGGCTTATCCATTCGATTCGATAACGCCTGTATGTACGGCCATCCTGAACACCCACCTGAATTCCCCGGATCAAAATGCCGAGGCGCCGACTCAGGTGAAATTGGCAGAGACTCCCGTTCGAGTAAACCTGGCGCGTTCCACGATCAGCTCCGCCGACTTGATGCATCTCCAAGTCGGAGATATCGTGACGACAGAGCAAGCGGTTGGTGAAGAGCTGGAAGTCGAAATCGACGGCGTCGGACTCATGCGTGGCCGCGTTGGCGCTCTTCGCGGAAAGAAGGCCGTCGAGATTACGCAGACGCTCGACGACGTGGCCAATAACTGACACTCCTCATAGTTAGAAGGCCCCTTAAAATGCCCCGTCAAAGGCACCGCTACGCGGCCGCTCCAATCCGCAGTCATTTCTTTGGCTTGGGCGGCGCGTAACCCGTCGATCGAAAAAAGTCACTCAGCAACTTGACCTTCTTTTTGATGCGAGGATATTCATTCGCTTGCGCATTCAACAATTCCGGTTTAGCGATCAAATGCTGAGAGAAGGTATTGATGTCATCTTCCAGCGTAAGCTGACCATATTCGCACACGAATCCTTCTTGATACAGTTCTTTACTACCCAACAAGCCGAGTCGCCCACTGCGCAGGTTTTCGTCGCTAGATTCCTTGAAGGCATAGTTAAAGTCCTCAGGATTGTTCTTCTGCCATGCGTCTTCGTCAAAGTCTTTTTTGTAAGTCTTGTAAATGATGCTGCTAAACTCGTGGTGAAATCCCATCGCTTTGGCGTGGCTACCGTCGTCCCCTGTCCACGCGTGATGAAGATACAGCCATTTTTGAAGATGGTCATTGGTACCGCCGTACTTCGCTTTTTTAAATGCCAAGTCGTCGACGAGAAACACTTTCTCCAAATGTGTCCTTAGATAGCGCGGGTCATATTTAGCCAGGTCAATCTTGAGCTTTCGGACGGCCACGGCTCTCTTATCCTCGGGAACAGCTTGCCATTCAGGAGACCAGGATTCCCAATAATCAGGGAACTCGACGTCGTCGAAAACGACAGTGACCCCAAATTCGTTCGCTACTTGGATCGTTTCCTCTTTCCAAGAGCTCTGAGCAAACGATAACGATGCATGCACTAGCAAAAACGAAAGGAGCAAATGAATTCTTATCAGGATCCCGCGTGACATACGACTACCCTTCAGAGTTAGCAAATCATTGAATCATCGTTGTATAAGGCAGTTTTCTCGGGCAGTCTCAAAGCGATTTAGGACGCTTGAACTGAGAATGCGCAGCTAGTTGCCTCCCAGAAAACGCGCTGATTATTCTACAGTTATATCTGCCAGACGTGATGCGATCCGCTGCAGCATGGGGAACATAAGATGTTTCTTTGTTACGATCGAACTACAGCGAAGATTCCGCCGCGACGACAAAGCAGACCCCGACTGGATCGCGGACTATCGCATAGCTCTCGTCACCGCATTGCTCGATAACTTCGCCACCACCTGCGCTCACTCTTCGGATGCTTTCGGCAAAATCGGCGACTGGCAAGTGAATCAACCAAGCTTGAGGAATACCATCTTCCTTACTTGCCATCTCGCGGATTTCTATTGAGGCGGTTTCGTCTTCGATGTGCATCTCAAAATCATTCGTAGGTTTATTTGAGCTGCTTGCCGCGGACTTCGCGCCCCAACCAATGACTTGCCGGTAAAAGTCAGCGATTTGATTGGCGTCGAAGACTCGTAGGGACAACCCAGAAATGCAACCGAATCTTTCGTTTTCTGGTGCGTCGTAAGTCGGAGCGTTGACGACCGCAGGGATAACTCCGAAAGCAACCTCAGCTGGGTCGCTAAGAAGGGCCCATTGGCTTGTTCCATCTTCGCTCTTCCCATGCATCAAATCTTTACCGCCCAACTGGACCGCGAGGGCGGCGCTGGCAGCGACGTCTGCGACTTGGATGTGAGGCATCCACTGCAAAGGCAAGTCCTCGTATTCAGGTGTGCGGGCTCCCAGGCCGATGATTGGAGTGCCAAGGTTGTTCATCAGGTCCTCGCGCCAAAGTGGAGCCTCTCCGGTTCCGAGTACTGTTGAATAAAAATTGACTTCGCGCTCATGCTCGGGCACCGCAATGTCAGCACTTACAATTCCGCCCGCACCGCAAAAAAATGGTTTTTTCATCATCTAGCCTTTGATCCACGTGAATGCCGGTAAGCACAGGATTATGTCAAAGAACGAGTTCTTAAGCTAGGTAGTGAAACTTAAGGTTCATGTGCCTAGCGCTTGAGGATCTCGCTCAAGATAGATGGCAAGGGCCATGTAAGCACTCGCTTGTAGTGGACGAATTATATAGCTGTCGCCTGCAGATGAGAGCGAAGGCCGCCAGCCTCTCGCGCGCTTCGGTGGTGCAGACGCGTAAGTTCGCCGGAGGGTCTAAAGTTCGGCCTTGCGCAAGGCTTCCAGACGCTTGGCAAGCTCTTGGTTGTTGGGCTGCATCTCGCTAAGGAGTTCCAGATAGCGGATCGCCGAATCGACGAGTCCGTACTGTTCCGCAAGATTCGCAGCAGAGAAAATCGCAGTGTATTTGACATCCTCAGGAGGTGGGGGGACGTTGTACAAGGCTGCCTTGCGGTAGGCCGATAGCGCTTCGGGCACACGTTTCGCACGTTCGAGAAGTTGTGCAAGCTGCAGCGAAGCCTTGGCACGAAGCTGCGGTCGCCGAATGGCATGCTGCAAGCACTGAATTGCATCGGCGGGATTGCCCAAGTTCTCGAGTGCGGAGGCCAGCGGCAGGTTGAGTTCAAGTTTTTCAGGATGTCGAACCAGGCGTGCCCTGCAGATTTTTTCGCGTAATACGTTTACTTCGACTTTGGAGCGCTCGAGGGCCTCCAGTGTCAACTTCGTCGGCTCCGCATCATGCTCTTTCTGTGATTCCTCGAGTAATTGCAAACCGCGATTGATTTGTGCTTCCTCACGCAAGAAATTCGCCTGTTCCTCCTCAGGGAATTTTTCTGTCGCCAAATCGAGAATGCGCTTCGCATCGTTGTAGCGATTCTGGTGAAGATAGATGCGCGCTAGCTCCAAATACGGATCGACCGTTATAGGACTGTCGCGAATGACTCTTTCAAGAGTTTGGAATCGTTCGAGTGGAATCGTTCGTTTGCCAACATCAGACGTATTGTCTTCGCCGGTGAGCCATTGCTCCTCATCAATCGGTTGCTGGCGTACCACCAGATCTTCTGAAGAAAGGGGCTCCATTTCCGCTCCGTTGTCACGATAAGTCCGAACTTGGGTACCAACTGCCATGGAGTACCTTCCAATAGTATAGTGAAATTCGCTAGCGGAGTCTTCCCAAAATGGTATTTTGCAGTTTGCTAGGGGCATGAATTACTGCCTGCGCAACGGTATCGAGGCGCTTAGGCCCAAGTGGTCTCGTGCATTGACAGCCGTTTTGTGGGAAACCAGGTTAGGCAGCGCAAATATGAGGACACTTTGAAGCGATCGGCAAATTCCAGTTTGACTTTGGACTCGCCGCGTTCAATATGACTTCGGGCACGCTTGCAATTTTGACGCCGAAAGAGCCCAGTTGGCCTGGAATCGGGAGGGTGTATTAGTGTGTTCCGTAGAGCAGGAGCGGTGTCATGTTGATTGGGACGGGCATCTTTCTGCAAGTATCGCACGAATTCGCTGTCCGATTCGAGTGACAAGTAGGGTGAGGCGACGGGCTCCATTGCCCGAGTAACGCCGCTGCATCACGTTGGCGTCCATGCGAAAGAGCCGATTCTTTACTTCAACCGTCCCTGGCTCATAACGTCGGAGTAGTTTTCTAAGTTTACGATCGTCCCAGGAAACCGTCTCTAGAACCCGAAAGCACTGGCACCACGGAGAATAAACGGGCTCGCCTCCGGTATAATAGCCGTGGGTTCCGGAAACGGATTGCAACGCATGTTCTTTGGCGAAGCTTTGGCATAATTCAGCCGCGTGCAGGACATTGTTCAAGTCGCAAACGTATTCTAGAACTTCGTCACTCGAATCCGCAAATGGCAAATCTGGCTCGCCACCGAAAGACTGCACACAAGTTTGAAACTTGTCGTTGCTCATTGGCTCGGCCAAAACCGCAAATCGCGCGAATTCCTTTTGAGCTTGACTGCGGGATGCAGTGGCGGCCAATTCGGATAGATGCTCGGGAAGCTCGCGCGCGGCGTTACCCAGGCAGAGTACCTGCTGCTTGCACTCGCCGCCATTGCCGATCCAGATACGGCGGACAGCTTCGGCAGACGCTCGATCCAGGTCATCCAGCACTTCCGGCTCAAACTGCGTTGACGGAGCGATCTTGATGAGACTGCCTTCGTAGTTTTGCGACAGGGCTAAGACCTGTTCTAGGCTGGGGGAGAATTGATCTGCCCGCGTCGTTTTGGCTTCGGGACCTCCACGATCTGGATCGATGTGTAGCCAACAAACCCTGGTTCCATCCAGTTGCATTGCGATTGCATCTTGGCAATGTACTTCCCCGGCTAATCCATGTGTTTTCAGATTAAATCGGGCGAGTGTGGCAAGGTCACGGTCTTTCTCAATCCCTAATACGGGCCCTCGGCCTGCAAGTGCAATAAGGTCTGCTCCAGCACCACAACAAATGTCATGAGTCAATTTGTCTTTTGGAAACAAGGAGGCTTTGAATGTTGCGCAATACCAATCGCTCGCTTGAGCCAAACTACGAGAGGTCCAAAGCCATTGGCTGGGCGTGGGAAAACGCTTTCCCGATCTTGCGCGCAAGCGGGCTTGTTCGGCAAGCAACGCGTTTTGAGACTCGGACAGCTTTGGTCGTCCTCTCGCAAAACTGTAGGGGGGCACGGAGCCGGATACTTGCGAATCTGAATCGGCTGTAGCGGTCGTGCCAAAGCTGGACTGTTCTTCCTCAAGGAATTGAAATCCTTCGGTGACCAACCATTCAATCGAAGCGTTCACAAGACGGTTTTGTTGTAGGGATTTGACAGGCAGGTTTTGGAAAGCGAAACGTTTTGTAGCAACTGCAGCGTTAAAGTTTGCAACTTTTGCGGATGTTGATTTGCGAGCAAACAGACGTCTCAGACAGCACTAATATGGTCGATATGTCCGTCAAGGAATACGGGGCACGCAGCCCAAATCATTCACCTGCTCCACGGTTGAATGCTGCATCAAGCTCTCAGATTGCGAGAGCTCGCTTTTCAGGACTTTTCTGCCACCCTATTCTCCTAATCCATTTGGTACTTGTCGGACGCATTGAATTACGGCGGCAAGGCCAGCATCGTGTCGAACGCAGGAGGGAACCTAGTGCAACGACCCATCGCAGGAGTCGCCTTACTGGCGGCAGCTGTTGGCGGACCCTACTTGGCTTATGAAACTGATCTGGCAGGCAGTCTCTTGCAAAGTAGTTCCGTTAACGAAGAGGCTGGCGACGAGAATATCCCCGGTGGATATATGACGGCAACTGGATCGCAGGTTAGCGAGGACGGATTGCCAATCGTCAAGGACTTTGATTACGGTTCGCTTCCGGGCTCGGAATCGGCGTCAAGCAATTTGTCTTTTATACCGATCCGAGCCTTAAGTGAAGTTGTCCGATTTGACATCTCGCCTAGTTGGATACCGCAACGTTTCCCTCGGGTTTCCACCGTACTAGCGGAAACACAGCTCGATGGTGTGCGTGTTCCCTTAGTCACCGGAACCAACGCCACGGATCTCGCAGGCAGTTTGACCTACTATTTTGACAGATACAAACGTGTGCAGCGGATAACCATTCACGCAGTGACGGGTGAGCCGAGTCGTTTTGTTGCAGAACTGCAGCACGCCTATCAAATGCAGCAACAACCCGTTCTTGGTGGTGAGCTTTACCTCAAGAAGTGGAATGGCCGCCCAACCTCCCTTGTCTACACTTCCGCCTCCTCCGTCATCACAGCTGACCAACCGTTGAATCGCTATCAGTTCTTCGCTGAAATCAATCAAGCAGGATTAGAATACGGAATTAGCTCTGAAGCCCAGACTCTGCTGGCTTCAGGACCATCTAACCGGCGTTGGTAAGGAACGGTTCGCTCGCGCCAGGGTAACAAAACACTCCAACTCCTTTCGTGGAACGGGGCGGTTCGCAGGATGCGAGCCGCCCTTTTTTGTCGTAGGCTAGATGGAAGCTGCCAGCGAGTTCGCAAAGGCGATCGATTGGGAAAATATCATGTGGTTTTCCACTCCACCCTATGGGGAGCCTAAGTGCGTTTATTATGCGTGAATAATCGATTCAAATGACAAATTGCGGATATTCATTGTTCAATAAAATGCCTCGAAATATGGTTGGCAGTTTCGCGCAAAAATCTGGTTTCGGCTGGCGTTCCGGTTCGACAAATAAGATAGCAATGGCGGTGTAACATCCGTCCGGCTTGCCCAGGCTCTGTGCCCCAGAGTTTCTTCGAGATTCATGTCTTTTGCCCCAAAGTCTGAACAATGAACTCAAATAACTATGTTCCGCCCCGCCAGAGACTCCATGTTGTGGGTTGCGCTCAACATTTGCCTCAAAACATCAACTATATGCTTCGCGTTGAGGCCTCTTGCTTCAACACAGCGAGTGAATTCTTAAGGAGTATTCCCGAGATGTCTGCAGGCTGTTTGCTGGTTTCCAGTGAACTTCCCGATGGCACTGGCTTGGGACTTCACCGGGAAGTTAGCTCGCGCGCCTTGGATTTAACTTCGGTGCTTGTGCTCGAAAAAGAAGACGTCAGATTGTGTAGAGAAGCGTTTCAAAGTGGGGTTGCAAATTGGATTATGAAAGGCGCCTCAGATGATGAGTGGCTCGCGGTAATCCAATCGGCTATCCAGCGTAACAATGCAGAAGTGCCCGGCCGACGCAAGCGTCGCACGCGCAGAATGAGAATCGACAATCTTACTTCACGTGAAATGGATGTAGCGAAATTGCTTTCCAATGGTCGCGCATTGAAAGAAGTCGGCGCCCAGCTTCAAATATCAGTTCAAACGGCCTCGAAGCATCGCACCAACATCTTCAGCAAGATGGATGTCTCTAATCAAGTCGAACTCCACCAAGCTTTCGAAGATTGCCTCGATCTTTTGGAGCAGGCTAAGTCCTAGCTGTTGAAAAACCTGGTTGGAGTTCAGGTCAGGCGTAAGTCCCCGAATTCAGCACTGCTCCCAAAAAATGGTGAGTAGTGCTGTTGGACCCCTAATTGCCAACTGTTTTTGCTCGAAGTTTACTGCGCATTTCGCCTCCGCGATAAATGCTGTGAAATGCCTGCTGAAAATCTTCAGGGCCAGCTTCAAAAATGTTTGGCACGTACGTTTGAGGATTGCGGTCGACGAACGGAAACCAGCTTCCTTGGATTTGCACCATGATGCGATGTCCTCGCTTGAAGGTGTGCAGAACATCATGCAGCTCAAACTGGATGTTCTCTGGTTGATTCGCAACCAATGGCTCTGGTGATGCAAAGTTCTTCCGGAACCGAGTTCGCATGACTTGTCCTCGAACAAGTTGCTGCCGGCCGCTTTGGAAGTCTTCGTCGGTCCCTGAGACAGGCCGACCTGGGAATTCATCGATGATCTTGACCACGACGTCGGCGGAGGTTCCCGTTGTGCTAAACCACAAGTCTGCGGTGAGTGGTCCAGCAATCGTGATATCCTCTTCTAGGATATCACTGCGATACACCAATACATCTGGCCGTCTAGCGGCGAACCGTTGATCTTCCGTCATGTAATCACGAGCCCAGCGACTTGAGATTTCTGTCGTGTACGGAACGGGTTTCGCCGGATCGCTTAAGAATGTGTCTTTGGCTTCCGGATCAGCCGCTGGCAATACTGACTGTCCCTCGTCCACAAGCAACTTTCCTCCGGCATCAAGCACCAGATTCATCTCCTTTTGATTCGGCGGTGGCCAAGCAGCGAAATTTCGCCAGCGATTGGCTCCCGTTTCAAACACAATTGCTTCGGCCGTTGCTTCTTTTTCGATACCTTTCAAATGGTATTCAAAGAACGGGAATTCTATCTCGGTACGATACCATTCCGCAGTTGGCCAGTCGAAGCTCGCGTCGCCCAGGCTTTCACCCGGCGATCGATTCCAACCGCCATGGTACCAAGGTCCCATCACAAGCGTATTGTCAATTTGAGGGTTGTTCTTTTCAATGGATTCGTAGATTCGAAGTGGACCATAAAGATCCTCGGTGTCAAACCAGCCACCGACTACCAACACGGCGCAGTGCATGTTCTTCAGGTGCGGAATAATGTTTCTAGATTGCCAAAAGTAGTCGTAATTGGGATGGGCTGCCGTTTGATTCCAAAAGTCGATTTCGCCTTGAAAGTATTTTTCGTTTACGTTTTTTAACGACCCAAGGTCCAAGAAGAACTGATAAGCATCGTCAGTTCCAAAGTCGAGTCGATCGCCGCGCTGGGTGGTAGGCCCCTCTCGTTTTTGTCCAAAGGAGGAAAAGAAGGTGACGGCCAATTGGACGTTGAAAGCTCCATTGCGATGCATGTCGTCCCAAAACCAGTCGCCGATGGGAGCCTGAGGCGAAATGCATTTGAGGTTTGGATGCGAGTCGATGGCTCCAGCTGCGGTGTAGAATCCGGGATAAGAAATTCCCCACTGTCCAAACTTACCATTGTCCATCGATAGTTTTTCGGAAAGCCATTCGATCGTGTCGAAGGTATCGGTGCTCTCATCGAACTCTTGCCCTTTTTTATCCGCATTGTGCGGACGCATATTTACGAACTCGCCGTCGGACATATAGCAACCGCGAACATCTTGAAACGCAAAGATGTACCCGGATTTCTCAAAAGCCGCGTTGGGGCCCAGCGAATTTCGGTACTTATCAATCCCATAAGGACCGACGCTGTAGGGAGTTCGCATCATGATCACCGGATACTGCTTGCTCTGGTCTGCGTCATTGGGAATGTAGACTGCAGTGAAGAGTTTTGTGCCGTCCCGCATCGGAATTTTGTATTCGAACTTGGTGTAGTGCGAACGAATGTACTCCGCTCGGGTTTCCTCGGTTTGGGCAATGCCGCTTTGGCAAAGCGAGCAAGTGAGCAGAGAGAATGCGAGTAGTAGACGTGAGGTGAATCGCAGCATGAGCTTCTTTTCTTGGAGTAACCAGCGGGGTGGCCAGACGATACTTCTAGGTTACTTGGCCCATGCAAACAACAAAAGTGGATTCGCGTTCTGCTCTGCGATGTTTAAAGAATTAAGAAATTAGGGAATCGAATTGGGGTGGGCTTCGTTCCCACGGGCGGAACCGAGCAAGCCCCAGACGCCGTACGGTGATTTCGGTTGCTTTTCGCCTGGGACAATGACAGGAGGTTTCACGCCAAGATCGTTGACGTCGATATTTTGCCCGATGAAATGTACGGAACCATCCAGCATGGCCAGGTTGACGCCGCCAGTGTGCATGGAACTAGCAGAGAAAAGGCCGTCGTTGGCTTCGCGGCCCGTGCTGCAGCTAGGTGCACCTGGAGGTAAGATCGTTTGGAACAGACTGTGCGCCGCAGCCCCGTCTGCCAAAAGCGCGCCCCGTCGAATCGAAGCTAGATCGACGTCGCTCTTAAAGCCAGCGCCTGGTTTGGGTTCGCGAAATACTTCCCAAGCGTTTTTCGGCGATCGGAGGATTCGTTCAGGTTGGTTGATGGCCCATTGCCCCGAACCAGCAATTTCTCCGATCGAAATTGTGTTGGCTAGTCCGTCTTCGATGTCCT
>JBCCEO010000139.1:0-13279 GCA_039030255.1 Planctomycetota bacterium
CCAAATCCTTGGCAATCAATAACTGTTAGGCGAAACACTTCTACTTCAGTTAGAGCCTGCTTTACCGCTTCTAAGCGACTGGGTTGGACAATGGCAATGATAAGCTTCACTTTAGGAACCGCCTGTTTTTTGAAACTTCTTTGGGCCTGAAAGCACCGACGAGAGTGCAAACAAAGAACTTGCGGAGCAATTTACCCAGGAGCGGGCCAATTGTCGACTCAGTACCCGAATCGAGATCGGGTGTGCCTTAGACCCTGGAAGCTATTCAGGTAATAACCTATGTTTTTGAAGCAAAAATACCCCGGCCCGGACGCGTGAGGCGGACACTCGTCGCGAGCCTTGGTGGGGTACCTTCAGGCCCAGGCTGAGCCGAAGCCGATCATGATTCTGTTCTGAACCCCCGTTGAAAAAAGTCACCTGAGAAATCGAAGTCGATATTCTCAGGCGACTTGGGTAGGGTTCTATGTCTCTATGCCAATTCCTTAATTCGCCTTCGGCAAAGAGTCTGCTGGATAAGCGTGCATTCCATGCTCAGAGATATCCAAGCCGGTTTGTTCTTCTTCTGCACTGACTCTCAGTACACCAGCTACTTTCAATATACTGAAGAGTATGAACATGGTTATGAAGGCCCAAGCACAGATTGATACTGTCCCAATGAGCTGCACGAAAAACGATGTTGCCGCTTCAAAATCGGGCTGCTTCTCTCCTGACAACAGTTCTTTGACAGCCTGTGAAGTGTGCGAATTCGGAAGAATTCCAATCGCCATACAACCCCATACACCACACAAGCCGTGAACGGGAAAAGCTCCAACTGGATCATCAATTTGAAGTTTATCCAAAAGAACAACCCCGACGATGATCAGAATTCCAGAGACGGCACCGACAAGTATTGCCATCCAATGTGTCATGCAGTCACAACAAGCGGTAATACCGACGAGTCCACCGAGGATTCCGTTCAGTCCCATTGATAGGTCTGGCTTGCTAAAAATGGCCCAACTCAGCAAAGTAGCAACCAAACCACCCGCTGCAGCGGAAAGAGACGTAGTTACTGCGATATGCATAGTCGCATCGATATCTCCGGTACCCTGAAATGCCAGCTGGCTACCTGGATTAAAGCCGTACCAACCGAACCAAAGGATGAACACACCCAGGGCTGCAATAGGAAGGCTATGACCTGGCATAGGCATGCTCTTGCCGTTGACAAAGCGTCCGATTCGAGGCCCAAGCACGATGGCACCTGCGAGCGCGGCAAAACCTCCAACACCATGGACAACAGCTGAACCAGCGAAATCCTGGAAGCCCATACTCCAACCATCATTGAACTCGCCAAAGCGTGTCAGCCAGCCACCGCCCCATTTCCAATAGCCGCTTATCGGATAGATAAAGGCGGTAAGAATCGCACTATATACGAGGTAACCAGCAACTCTCATTCGACCGGCAACCGCACCTGAAACGATTGTCGCTGCCGTAGCTGCGAACACTGCTTGGAACAACCAATCCACTGTAGGAGCAAAGGTCCGCCCAGGATCTGGTTTGTATTTGTCGAGCCCAACTCCACCCCAACTAAACACCGTCGCCACCGACAGAGAATCTTCGTCAGGAACAGTTACACCCTCGTAACTTGTCGGGTACATCAGGGCGAAACCAATGACGAAGAACAACAGGATTCCCACGCAAATATCCATTGCGTTTTTGAACAGGACGTTCACCGCATTCTTCTGAGCATTGAAACCAGCCTCGACCATCGCGAAGCCTGCCTGCATGAAGAAGACCATCACCGCAGCGATAAAAAGAAATGCGTTGTCTAGGGCATAGCCGACGCCTAGATCCCCAGACTCTTCTGTTGAAGACTCTTCGTCAGCCGCGTCGGCTTCATCATCTACGCCCGCGGCACCTTCGTCATCCGCACTAGTGTCATCACTTGGGGCAGCCACCTCTGCCGCAGTGTCGCCTTCGCTTTCCTGCGCAGCAACGACTGACCCAAGTGAAAAACACAACCCCAACAACCCCACAAGGAGAACACTTAGGCACACCGGGCGCCTCATATACAACATACTCATCAATTATTTCCGCCTTTCTAGAAACCTTCACAGCGAACAAACCAAGGAAAACGATGGACGAATGCCATCCTCACTGCCGCTACTTGCTCTTGCCCAGGCCATTCAACCGATCTAAACGCAAACAGCGATTGATAGCATTTAATGCATGCATCGTGCCAAAAGCCAACGCATGCGCGATTCGCGTTTCGCAAACCCTTACAAAATAAGGGTTTGTCCTAGGATATTTCTCAAGTTTTTTCTTGGTTTGGACATCGAAGGGAGAAGTTGCCCAAGTTTGGATCGCAGCTCGCCTACTTATTGTGCACGTCGAATAAATCGAACGGCCATGTAGGCTATGATCGGACCAAGTAAGAATTACCGTGCTTACGCGAAATGCGGGGCACAATGCTCACCATGATTGGCTGCTTGGTTCTAAAGAAAAACGGCCGATGGAACTCCATCGGCCGTTTGTGTTTATAAGCTTGGCTAAGCGATGACTTAGAAAGTCAAGATCATGTCGCCACCAAAGGTCGTTTGACTGGATCCGAGCTCCAATCCAGCAGGGCTGGTTGCTGCGACGCCAGTGCTATCCTTGTCCCAATCCCAACGTACTTCTGGACGAAGTAGAAGGTTTTCGCTGAGACCAAGGTTGAAACCAGTTGTGAACTGATAAATGTCGTTGTGGCCACCCATTCGGTCGTCAATGTTGTAGTACTCGAAGCGGTTACCCCAAGTAACATTGTCGGTGAGCGATACCAACAAGTAGTTGTTGATGTCCAAAGTTTCACGCTCGACTGCACGGTTCGCACCGGAATCTGTGTCGAGGAAGTCAATCCATAGAACGTGAGTTACAGCGTCGCTGAGCTTTGTAGTGTAGATCGAGCTGGTCATCAAACCAACTTCACTGTTAGCACCTTCGCCAAAGCGACCAACGACGTACTGATTCGTGACGTTGAAACTGTCGGTTACGTCGACAGAGTATCCGCCCAAGAAGGCGTCACCATTGTCTTCGAATCCGCTGTCCCAACCCATTACCCAACCACCGTAAAGAGTGGTAGTATCGTTGGCTTCGTAGGTAGCCAGAACACCGGTGTGAGTAAATGGCTCACTGCGGTACATGGTGTAGCTGTGCGAGTAGAAGAAGTTGCCAGGGGCGCCAACTACTTCGTAACCGATTAGCGTGTAGAAGTGACCAGCGATAACGGAGACGTCACCAAAAGCGACTTGTCCGTACAACTGAGGAATGGCGTGGCCATAGATTCCATTGTCCCAACCTTCATCCCAGTGGCCGTTAGCGATGCCGAAAGCCTGAGTGTCTTGAGCGTCAACGCCGTAGACATAGTCAATGCGGCCACCGAAGCCAATGCCGTCGCTACCATCAGCAACCTTTTCAGCGTACAACCAAGCTTGATTGAGGCGAACTCGATCTGCGTGCTGGTTGAAAAGGCTGTTATTGTAGTTGTGATAGCCGAGTGAAAGCCATCCGCCGATGTCCAATCCGCTGCCGCCGCCACAAAGTCCAAGGCCGCCCGAATCACAACCGGAGTCGCAACCAATGTCACAAGGGTCTGAGCATCCGGTGTCACAACAATCGCTGATGGGCGATTCTGAACATCCGCAAGAAGCCGGAATCACTGAACTGTAGTCAGCGAGATCCGCTTTGCTAACTACCGGTGCCGCAGAATCTGCGTAGTAGTCGCTAAAATCGTTTTCGGCAGGCGCTTGCGCGAAGACACTCCCGCCAAGGCAAGACGCAGCTACAGCTACGGACAGTGCCCATTTGGTAATTTTCATTTCTTCATCCTTGATATGGAATCCTAGAACGACCACTACCTGATCTTGGCGGGGTCGACGACGCTACCAGAACTAAACAGCCCCGCACTTGTTGTCTGGTGAGCCACCATGCGAATCTTTTTAGAGAGATCTGGTTTCGCCTATTAACGCGTTTCCACTCTTGCTATCGGTGACGACATTCGCCGTAATTTACGCGAATTCAAAAGGACTCCCTGAGCCATTTACGTCAGAAAGTCCTATCTGTGAAAGTTTGACGCCTGGGAGAACTTTGCGACCAACCCGTTTGGCGAAGATTGCTAGCAAAATGGCTCGTATCGCAGCATTTTTCTAGCGTTGCAACAAATTCAAGCGATTCTTTGGGGCTTAGGAATCCTGGTCAGGATCTAGCAAACCACGCGTGAATAGATCAGCGTCAAACTCGGCCATGTCGTCCAGCTGCTCTCCTAAGCCGACCAGCTTAACTGGCAAGTCGAATTGTTGCCTTATGGGCACAATGACCCCTCCTTTTGCCGAGCCATCAATCTTCGCGAGCACGATTCCTGTGCAACCTGCAGCATCCGAGAATCCCCTCGCTTGGCTAATCGCATTTTGGCCCGCGGTGGCATCAAGGACTAACAACACTTCGTGCGGCCCCTCAGGTACGTGCTTGCCGATCACACGTTGGATTTTCTCTAGCTCCTGCATCAAGTTGCTTTGCGTCTGCAAGCGACCCGCCGTATCAATAATGCAAACGTCAAAGTTTTCTTCTTGTGCTCTTTGGCTGGCTTGAAACGCAACCACTCCCGGATCGGCTCCTGGCTTGGCAGTCACAATCTCGCAACCAATGCGTTCTGACCAGATGGTCAACTGCTCTACGGCCGCAGCCCGAAAAGTATCCCCAGCGCCGAGCAACACTTTCTTTCCCTGTTTGGCAAATCGATTTGCCAATTTAGCGATGGAGGTTGTCTTTCCAGAACCGTTGACTCCAACGACTAGAATGACCGTGGGGCCTTCATCTGCCATTTTGATCGCAGTACCACCCTGCTGCAGAGTCTCGCGAATCTCTTCTGCGATGGTGCTCAGGATTTCGTCGAAGTTGACTTTACGAGCGCGATATTCCTTCCCGATCTTGTCGCGAATTTGGTTGGCCATGTCGGCCCCCATATCACTCTTGGCAAGGACGGCGAATAGTTTCGTCAAGAAATCGTCGTCAACCAGTTCGCCCTGTGTCTTCAGGACATCGCGGATATCGGTGTTTAGGGCTTGGCTAGTTAACTGCAAGGCCGATCGCACGCTTGCAAGAATGCCACCGGACTTCTTTTCAGGCTCCGCCCCGCCCTCTTCCTTTTTTTTCTTTTTCCAGAAAACCATTAGTTCAGTTCACAAGATTCTTCGTAGTGTTCGTAGACAGACATCAACTTACTTTCTCGCTCAGCAAGTTGTTCTTGCAACTCCTTCATTTTTCTTCCGTCCCTTAAATTGTTGGGTTCGGACATTGCTTCATGCAATTTTTCAATTTCCGTTTCCAAGCCTTCTATGTCTTTTTCTAGGTCCGCAACTTTTCGGTACGGAAACTTCCGTTTTCGTCGCGGCTGCTTGGCCGAATCATTGGATGTTTCGTCCAATCCACTGCCTGCCGACTTATTCGTCGATTTGTCAGTTTGGTTAGCTGCCGCCTTCGTCGCACCGCCAATTTGGCCTCGATCTTGAACCGCAAGGCCTTCTTTTTGCCAGTGCAAATAAGCGTCATAGTTGCCCGCTACCTGACTTGCGCGCCCCTCGCTTAGCACCAGAATATGGTCTGCAATGGCGTTAACCAGATAGCGGTCGTGACTTACTAAGATTACCGTTCCGTCAAAGTCTTTGATAGCCGCCTCGAGCGCATGGCGTGACCAAAGATCCAAATGATTGGTCGGTTCATCGAGAACCAACACATTGGCTTCCATCGCGCAGAGCCACGCCAACATCGTTCTATTGCGTTCGCCGCCGCTCAATTTCCTCAGGGGTTGCGTCGCAAGGTCGCCTGAGAGTCCAAAAGCGCCCAGAATGTCTCTTCGAGCGCGGTCATCCAAGTCTCGATGCGGTACTCGAATTGCCTCGGCAGCTGTTGTGTCCGTGGGCAACTTTGCCAAAAGTTGATCAAAGTAGCCGACACGCAGTTTGTGTCCAAGCTCCACTTCTCCCTCTTCGGGCTGCAACTCTCCCAGCAAGCATTTGACCAGAGTCGACTTGCCAGAACCATTGGATCCGAGTACGGCCCAACGCTCACCGCGTTGAACCTGTACGGAGAGCTTCTCAAAGAGCAGCTTATCGTATGTTTGCTTGAGATTTCTCGCGCGAATCACAATATCGCCGGTTCTTGTCGCCTTCGGGAAATGGAACTTCGGAACTACAATCTCCCTTGGCGGCTCCACGAGCTCAATTCGCTCCAACTTCTTTCGTCTATCCTCAGCCTGAGCACTCTTCATCCCGTGATGGTGCTTGCGAATGAAGTCCTCCAACTTGGCAATTTCTTCACGGTTCTTTTCGTAAGTCCGTCTTTGAACTTCCAATCGCTCCGCTTTTTGCTTCACGTATGCCGAATAATTGCCCTTGAAGCGATCCAGCTTTCCATCGACCAATTCCAGAACCGCGTTGGCGGTGCGATCCAGGAAAAAGCGATCATGGCTCACCAAGAGAAAAGCGCCTGGCCAATCTGCCAAGGTCGATTCCAGCCACTCCGTCGACTCTATGTCCAAGTGGTTGTTCGGTTCATCTAGGATCATCAGATCGGGTTGCTGCAACAACAGGCAGGCCAGCATCAACCTGTTTTGTTGTCCGCCACTCAATTTTGCCGCTTCTCGTTGATGCCATTGGTTCGTGAAACCAAGGCCCTGAAGAATTCGCTCTACTCGGTGCTCCCAATTGTACGCATCCTTCTGCTGAAGCTTCGCTTGAATCCGATCTAATTGCTCCAGCAAATCAGCATATTCCTGAGAACCCTCGGGCGATGTAGCCAACTTGCTCGCAATCTGCTCTGCCTCTTCAGCCAGTTTGGATAGATCACCAACTGCCTGGCAGGCGATATCCCAAACCCTTGTCCCTGCTTCGAAGGTAGGGTGTTGCTGCAAGTATCCGACTGTTCCCTTGGTGGGATAACCCACCTGCCCTCCGTCGGATTGCATTTCGCTTGTTAGAATTCGAAGTAGCGTCGTCTTGCCAGTTCCATTGGGACCCACCAAAGCCACGTGATCTCCAGAGCGAAGTTCGACATCGACTTCGCGCAGCACCTCCTTATCACCAAAAGTCTTGGAAATGCGGCTAGCGGAAAGAAGCACCATCAGAGCGAATCAACTCAGAATTTAGTTTGCAGGATCGGTATAGCAATTCTAGTAATTGACTGCTGATTGGATAGCGTGCAGGCGCAAAATTGGGGCTGGCAACCCTCTAGGAGGCTTTCTTTCAATGTGCTTGGATTGGAATTTCTGATCCGTCAAGGCCTGGAAAAAAGGCTTACGGGAATCTATGTTTCAAGCTCTAATTGATGCGTCTTTTTTCGAGCGTAAACTGAAATCAAATTTTATGTTGAATCTCAAAAGTACCTCCAACGAAAGCTGGCTCAAGCAGGTCGATGCCTCACTAGATGAAGTATTAATCGACCATGCGCACTGCGAGCACAAGGCTGCCGCCACAGCCATGAGCCTCATGGGCGCCTACATCGACAATCAACCACTTTGCGAGGAAATGACGCGAATTGTCGAAGAAGAGCTCGAACACTTCCACATGGTGATCAAGCTACTTGCCTCACGTGGCATTCAATTTACAAGGCAGCAACCCGGCCACTATGGCAAGCAACTCAAGGCCTTGGTGCGGGCGAACGAACCCGACCGCGCCGTTGATCGATTGCTTGTTGCAAGCTTGATCGAAGCACGCAGTTGCGAACGATTCCAACTGTTGGCGAACCATGTCGAGGATCAAGAGCTAACTGAATTCTACAGCTCGCTCTTCGAGTCCGAAGCGAGGCATCACACCACCTATGTTCGCCTCGCAAAGGAGTTTGCTGATCGCGATGTAGTCCATACTCGGCTGCGCGAATTGGCTGAATTCGAAGCAGAGATCATTGGACGAGGTAACCCCCTGCCACGCATGCACAGCTAATCAACCTACCGCCCTGCCCTCCTCTTTTTGCTCTGACCTCTACCATGATTGAAGCTCCTCTGGCCAACATACTTAGACCGTATCTAGATCATATCGAGGGCCTGCGCCGGGTCGGTCGCCTGTGCTGGGAACGAGGCTGGAGTCGCGGAACAAGCAGCAACTATAGCGTGGTCGTTGAACGCGATCCGACACGGCTGCTCATAACCGCCAGCGGAATGGACAAAGGGAATCTGGAACAAAATGACTTTGTTCTTGTCGACGACTCTGGCACTCCAATCGAGTCCGAGCAACCCAAGTCTTCTGCCGAAACAATGCTGCACTGCGTAGCGGCTGAAGATCCCAACGTTGGTGCAGTGCTGCATACACACAGTGTCTGGTCTACTGTGCTTTCAGATCGATTCGCTCCCCAGGGCGGAATTCGAATTGAGGGCTACGAAATGCTCAAGGGACTAGCGGGTGTTCCGACGCACGAGCATGCTGAATGGCTGCCTATATTTGACAATACGCAGGACATTCCAGTTCTGGCGGATCAAGTCCGAGAAATGATGCACTCTGACCGCCCTATCGCACACGGTTACATCATTCGCCGCCACGGCATTTACACTTGGGGCAAGGACCTGGACGAAGCATTCCGTCACATCGAAGTCATCGAATTCCTACTTGAGTGCATCGCTCGCTCCGCCACCATGGCCTAGGCGGAGGAGACTTTCAACGACGCTCAACGTCGCAGTATCTATGCTGCCTTTCGATCGAACTATTTCGCTTGCTTGTCTCGCTCAGCAGCATAGATCAGATCGTGTTCCGCGCTGCCTTCGCCGACATCTTGCAAAAGTAACTCCATGGCTTTCGAAAGTTGACGGTCCACCCCTTGCGGCAATTCGCCTGGAGCAGGCCAAAGAACTTCGTGAGGAAGGCAACCATTGCGTTCCATATCTTGTCCGTCACCGATCAGAAACCAGCCACGGAAAGGAACGCGAATACGGCCAACGTCATTGATACTTGCAGATCCTGTGCTTACGACACCTCCGGCGGTCTGAACGCCAACAACTTTGCCGCGTCCCAAGGTTTTGATCGCGTGTGAGAAGATTTCCGCGTTACTGTAACTATTCTGATTGCATAGAACGATGATTGGCTTGTGCCAAGATGCAAAGATTGCTCGATCCTGCGGATAGCCCTGTCCGCCGCCGCGTGGCACAGTGATCGCATGCCGAGGCTGCGTCAGCGCGGTTAACAAGATGTCCGTTGTCGAACCACCTCCATTATCACGGACATCAATGACCAACCCGTCCTTTCCAAATCCGACGTTGTACAACTGCCTTTCAAACTCGTAGAAACTGGTCATGTTCATCGATCGGATATGGAGATACCCAAGTTTTCCATCACTCTGCTGCTCAACACTGTCTCGATTACGTTGCAACCAATGTTCGTACAAGAGCGAACGAACACGCGAGTAAGTCGTGGGACGAATCGTCACGGACAGCTCACTGGGATCCCCGGATTCATCTTTTCGCTCGACATCTAGATGCACATCGCGATCCAACCTTCCGTTCAGGATCGTCGTTAGATCCAGTCCAGGGTCTACAGCTTGGCCATCGACCGAGAGCAAAACGTCCCCAGCTTGCAAATGACTTGATTCGCGATCAGCCGGACCGTTCTCGATCACATCTCGCACGAGCAAACCGGGTCCTTTGTAGGAATCGTCAAAACGCACGCCAAGGTGAACGGTGACGTCTTCCCAACCTTCGACTTGCGAGCCTGATCGACCGCTGCTTGGATAAAATCCCAAATGGGAACCATTCAACTCGCCAAGCATTAGAGTGACGACACCTGCTAGGCCAGCCGCATCATGCATCTGAGCGGCGACTGGAGCATACTTCCTGCGGATATCTGCCCAATTGTGATTTGCGAAACGGTCGTCATACCAAACTTCTCGCATTGTTAGCCAAGCTTTGTCAAAGCCAGCTCGTAGCCACTGCGAACGTGAACTTACCTGCGCAACTTCGAACCCAAAAGATTCCGATTTGCCTCCTGCATCGATTCTCGCCGGAGATCCATTTCGTAGGCATAGAATACCACCGGCTTCTTTGCTCCATACGGGTGACGATCCGGTGGATGTAGTGAACAACTTAGGCGTCAACTTATCGGGAAACTCCACTGTATACCAACCACTCGTTCCCTTGATGCTTGCCGAAAACGCGAGCTTCTTGCTATCGGGAGAAAACAGTAGACCACTTTCATAGCTGTCGGAAATGGAGATTCTTCTGAGTCGGTTGTGAATGCCTTCCAAATCGATTTTGAGTCCAGAATCTCCCTCCGGTTCATCTGCATCCTTTTCTTTTTCATCACCAGGATCGTCCATTTCGCGACCGCCGGATTGCTCCTCGGAATCTGGTTTTTCATCCTTGCTGTCCGGCTTACCGCTCGAAGACTCAGATTTACCTGGGGTAGGCTCCGACTTGCGTTTCTTTTTCATCAGTTCGACGGCTTCTTTCATGCGGCGTTCGCGCGATGTTTCCTTGCCGACATCTTCTTGCAGATAGACGTAATAGATATCTACTTCTCGATCGATACGACGCCCTGTGAAGGCCAATATTTTTCCGTCTGGCGAAAAAGTAGGATTGCTCTCGTTGTCAGGGTGCCGAGAAACATTGACTGGCTCGCCAGTTCCGTCGAGTTTTCTCAGCCATATTTCACGATTGAAGTTGTTGTCTTGTTGCGAATAGGCGATCCACTGCCCGTCGTAGGAGATGTCAAATTCGATCGAGCTAAAACCACGAACCAGCGTTTGTTTTTTGCCAGCTTCCAAATCCAACACGACGAGATCACCGCGCCCTTGCTGGAACACGAGGTGTTTACCGTCAGGCGTGAAGCGCTTCTCGCCTTCAACATGCATGTTGGAAGTTACTTGCTCCAAACAAACTCGTCATTTTGCCACCAAAAGGAGTCGGAGTCTTTGCGAGTTGCCTTCCATATGTCGACTTGCCCGTCCTTAGTTGAGCTGAACCAGATTTCTTTTCCATCTTTCGAAAAGACGATATCCTCCTCGTAGCCAGCAGTCTTGGTCACGCGTTTGGGCTCACGGAGTTTGGTATCCATGACCCAAACGTCGCCTCCTGCGATGAAAGCAATCTCAAGCCCATCCTGAGTGAAAGCGGCTTCTGTTGCAGAAGAAAACTCTCGCCTCATTTCATCCATTGGCAGATCGATGTCTTTCCCAACGTTTAACTCAAGTTTTCTGGGTTGTTCACCAGCGTTTGGCCGAAAGGAGTAGAGATCGAATAAATGCCGAAACAACATCGTCTTTCCGTTCTTCGAAAGCGACGGATACACGATCGAGTCGTCCGAAAAGGCAAACACTTGCGTCTGGTCTCCAGGTTGCTCAGCATTCTTGGCAAATCTAAATTTCCAAAGCTCAAACCCGTGCAGGGCTCCCTTGGTGAAATAGAATCCCTTGCTATCTGGCATCCAAGTTGGCCACATGCACTCGACTCCTTCGTGCAAGAGTTCCGTAAACTGATTTGTTTTTAGGTCCAACATCCAGATTTGGGTCGAACGTTCGCCCTGGTAGCCTTTTCGCCACCATCGTTCTCCCTCGCGCGTGAAGAGAATCTTCTTGCCATCAGGTGAAACCTTGGCAAATTCGGCCATGGCGTCGGCTAGAACGACTTCTTTCCTACGTTCCGTCGCATCAATTTTCAGAAGACGTGTAGTGTCACGATGGTAGTGATCTCGGCTTCCAAGGGCTAGCAGCGATTTTCCATCTGGAAACCAGTCGCTGAGCTCGAACCCTTCGGTGTGAAAGGTGAGTTGCCGCAGCTGGGTTCCGTCCAAGTTCATTACATAGATCTGCTCCGCACCCGAACGATTACTGACGAATGCGATACGCGATCCATCTGGAGACACCAATGGCTGCGAGTCCCGAGCGTCGTGGTTGGTCAATCTTTGAACTTGGGTGCCATCGATCTTGGCCTTCCAAATCTCGCCAATCCAACTGAAGACAATTTGCTTTCCATTCGGAGCGACACTTGGATCATTCGGTAGCCGAATGGACTCTTGCGCTACAGATGGACAGGCAAACAGCAACGATAGTGCGGCGCATGAAACAACTACATAAGGAAAACGCATAGGATTCTTTCACAAAGCGTGTCAGGTGAGAACGTGCTTGATAATGATTGGCGAAACCCCAAATTCAACCACATCGTTGGTTGCCCAGAATAGAATCACGGTATAATTTGGAGAGGCTGGGCTTGAGTGCGAAATTGCATCCCTCGCGGAACAGCAGACGGCGCACCGGCATTTGATTTTCAGTTGAATTGCCGCGTCACTTTAGGGCGGTGCCAATTGAACGTTGCCAAATCGTACTTCGCTCCGCCTAACAACAAACGATCCTTGGGTTGCAGGAACCAAAGCACCCCATTTTTTAAACGGAAGATTCGGCATAACCTGACCAGGACGGCCCATTCCCCTCTTCACATCCCACCAGTATCGGGAGAATCACCATGGCCAAAGTCATTGTTCAAGACGAGAACCTAACGATTACCGAAGTAGACGAAATAAAGTCCTTCCTAGAGCCATTTGGAATTTGGTACGAGAAGTGGCCCGTCGAAAATCGCTTGGCCCAAGACGCAACCAACGAGGAGATTCTCGAAGAGTTTGCACCTGAAATTCAGTCGCTAAAGGATCGTGGTGGATTCGTCACTGCAGATGTCATCAATGTGAACTCTGAAACCCCAAATCTCGACGCGATGCTCGCCAAGTTTGACAAAGAGCACACGCATTCAGAAGACGAAGTTCGCTTCACCGTAGCCGGTCGCGGCCTGTTCCATATTCACCCTGAGAATGGACCTGTCTTCGCCGTCGAAGTCGAATCGGGCGATCTCATCAATGTACCCGAAGGAACCAAACACTGGTTCAATCTGTGCGATGACAGAGCAATTCGCTGCATCCGCTTATTTGAGGACCCAAGCGGCTGGACACCAACCTACATGGAAAAAGGTGTTCACATTAAGTATCAGCCATTATGCTTCGGACCTCGCTTTGTAACGCCCGACGAGTCGATTGACCCCGTCATTGAGATCTAAACCTTTGGAACGCGAAAAACTGCAGCCTCGATACTCGCCGGAGCATCGAGGCTTTTTTCTTGCACTGCTTCCACTTTCTGAATCAAGAACATTTATGAATTCCTCTGCCAAATGCTTTCTTTTAGATATTGAAGGAACGACCTCCAGCATTTCTTTCGTCCACGATGTGATGTTTCCGTTCGCAGCAAATCATCTGGAAGCATTTATCAAAAAGAGCATGGAAGTTCCGGCAGTGCTAGCAGCCTGCGA
>JBCCEO010000140.1:0-13270 GCA_039030255.1 Planctomycetota bacterium
ATCTCGCTTCGCACAACTCAGTGCAAGAGCGGTGTTTGAAAAAGCTGCTACGTGTTCCCAATCTGAACTACTGAAACTCCAAAACGGCTTATCTGGCAAAGATTCTTGCGCACGCTCGACACCCTCATTGACAACGACAGCATCTTCACAAAACAAGTCAAAAGCATGTCCCAATTGAGAATCGGCATAGTCACTTTGAGCCCTGCCGTTCCGAGCACTTGCCAAGCTAAACCTTCGAAAAGTAATCGCGAAGCCCGCAGCAAATAATCCACCGAGCAATGTACGCCGCTTCCACTTCCGGCCCATCCTTGGCAGGACACCGTCCTTTGCCTTTTTAGTTGCATGCTGTTGCTGCACATATGCATGCCTCTGAGCCAGCAACTCCTTTCGCAGATCCGCTGAGACTTCGTCCGCCTTGCATTCATTCTGATCTGTCAATCCGAACAAGACTTTCTTCCTGTGGTCTTGTTCCAGACATCCGGAATTGTCGTACAAATCATTTGCATCCATCGAAGCCACCATCAACTCTCTAGGAAAGATTCAAAACTTCGATCGTCCAAACCATAAAAGGCAACATAAGAGAAAAGCCCGAGCAGAAATCGCACAGACAACAACTGCTCACGAATCAGTTCAAGTTGTTTTGTCCGATGCTTGTCATTCAATAGCGACTCAACCTGCCGCCGCAATTCCGTTGCCTGCCGCCCCAACGCACCTTCTATTTCGGCTCCGCTTACCTCCCCTACAAACCGATCTGGAAATGATTCATGAAAAGCCAAAAAGCACTTCCTGATTGCCCCAACGACCCTGCCGAAGAGCATACTACTTGCGATCAAACTCGAACTTCGTGCAGCGTTGCCCAGATGCACGACCTGGGCAATATGCAGTATCACATGCGCTAGCGCTAAATCGTGCAGGGGCACCTGTCCCTGCCTAGCCCAGTCCTGATGCGATAGATCTAGCAACTTCTTCCTCAGCTCTGAACAACTACCCTTGCGAAGAATGAGCGACAAAACGAGGTCTGATTTTTCACCGCGCAGTTTGTTGGTCGCCGGAACACCCACCTCGTCTCCGTACACACCTGCAAGAATCGAATTAATATTCCGAAGCAAACCACTTAAGTAAAGTTCGCAAAGCTCGTTCTCTGAAGGCAACAATTTGTCTTTAGGTTTGTCCATAGCCCTATTAAAACACACTGCGCATCTGCGCAAAGAGGCCATATGCGCAGCTGCGCAATCAAGTGTCATCTGCCGGCTGTGCAGCTCAGGTAAACAAAGTAGACTCCGGCGATCTAACCAAATCTCAGAGCCGGAGGAAACAATGCACACCAGAAAGAACCGCAATACAGCCAAAAACAAAAGGTCTTGCCACGAAAGAAGACTCTTGCTCGAAACGCTGCAGCCTAGAGAATTATTAGCTTCAGACCTAACAAACCCGTCAAATCACCTGGACGTCAACGCGGATGAGCATATTTCCGCCTACGATGCACTACTCTTGATCTCGGAGTTGAATTCACCAAGAGCGATCTTTGCGGAAGGCGAATCGCAACGACTTTTTTTCCCTGACACTAGCGGCGACGGCGCTTTATCAGCCCTGGATGCACTGCTTGTCATCGAAGAATTGAATGCTGAAGCAGAGTCAGTCCCGATGATTCCCGATTCCGTCACCCGTGAAACGCTCGCTCGCGGTCACAAAGTAGACTTGGGATACGATGTGCGACTGTACTTTGATGGCGACTTCGCCAATTTCGACTTTACCAGCGCAACTCCTGGCACATTTACGATCAGCGCGAGCGATCATACTGGTAGCAACCTCGAAGGATTCGCTCCACAGACGATCCCATTGAAGGGCACACTGCGGGTGCAACTCAACGGCTCTGGCAATCAAGTAAGCATGAATGGAATATCAATCCCCAACTCACTGATCGTCGAAATGAAGGGGCACGAAAATAGCCTTTCCACCAATGCCGTGAATGTTGGCGATGATTTTCTAGTTTTCGGCGGCAACGGAGTCGAGCATTTGAATCTCTCAAATTCTTACGTTCACGACTTGATGCTGCTGGAAATGCATGGAGGCGATGACCAAATCGAGATTAGTGACTCTACCCTCAACCGCGAATTGCATGCTTACCTCGGTGGAGGCGACGATCGCATTTTGACGGAAGATACAACGCTTGGCCGCCACGGTCACGTGCACGCACATGCCGGTAATGACCAAATCCTGCATCAGGGATTTTCAGCCGCTCATAGCTATCATGTTCATGGGCACGACGGCAACGACTTGATTAGCGCAGTTGACACCAACATCGGCCACAGCCTGTTTTTATTTGGGCACAACGGCGAAGACACGATTAGCGCAGATAACGTCAACGTAGGTGATGACGCGCATATCTTCGGCGGTTTAAAAGACGATCGCATTCAAGCCAGAAACTCGCAAGTGCGTGATTACGCTATCGCCCATGGAGAACATGGAAACGACACTGGAGCCCTTGCAAACTTCACTGCCCGCCACGTTGACGTAGAATCCATTGAACAACAAGCGAGCTTTGTTGTTCCGATCGACAACGCCATTCCTTTCATCAATCCCATTGCCAACGCAGTAGTCAATGTTGGGCAGAGTATCGACATCGCATTTCAAGTAATGGACGACTCTTCCAATCTAAACATCCGACTTGCGGGTCCAGGAGACAGTGCACCACCAGCTTACGTGAGTTCGCAAATGACGAGTGCAACCGAAGGAATCATCACCGTCGCGCCTCCGATTGGCACCGCATTGGCGACCACGACACTGCAGCTCCGAGTCGACGACGGCGAGTTCGTGGCAATCGAAGAATTCCAAGTCGCCATCCTTGGCGAGAATGGTGAAACGCTCGGCAATAACACCAATGCAGCGCAGGCCACGTCCTCAACCAGCCTAGAGCAAACGCTAATTGCCGGCGCCGAATCCGTGCTCATCCCAGTAACCGTCAGTTCGGTTGAAAACGGAGGCCAAGACTTTTCTTTTGCCGTCTCGGGAGCCAACGGCCAGATCTCGCTTGAGCTCCTAGATGAAAACGCAATGCCCATTACTGCGGCTGAATTCACGGACGTCGAAATTGCCGAAGCCCAGTTGCAGGACGGTACTTGGAACGGACGGATTTCGGCTCGAGCACAATCCGCCGGGACGTATCTCGTCAAAGTCCAGCGTCAAAGCGCTGGAGACATCCGATTCAAAACCTTAGGCCATGTTTGCGGTACGCCCAATAAAGGCCCCATCACCGCGACAAGTTCACGAGCCGTTTACTGGGGCTGTATGTCGAATGGAACACCACAATACTTCGATATCCCGGAAGCATTCCACGGCGGCGACATTAGCATCCAAGGATCGGCCAACGATACCGTCTATCCCGTCGACTTTCGCATCGACATTGTGCCACCAGACAGTGACATGCTAATCGTCGGAGACGACGGAAGTCAAGCATCTGGTCTGGCTCCGAGCCTCAGAGATATCGCAATTCCAGAATTTAACGGAGCGAATGGTCCCTACCGGATTCGAATCTCAGATGGAAACGATACTTCAACAGGACAATTCGCCGGCACTGCCATTGCGAATTACTTCTCGGATTCTGGTTACTATGAATTCCAAGTGAATGCCTCGGTAGCCGCGCCTCTCATACCTTTCTCCGATAATCCAGGTGTCTCGGGAATTAGAGTCTTCTCGGGTGGCTTAGAAATAACAGGACAACGAATTCCACGCGATCAACTTGGACAAGACATTGTTGTCACTTTTCGATTCCCTAACGCTCAGGAATTTTCTGGTACTGGAAAACTCATCGACGCTTCTGGAAGAGACACAACGTTACGTGGCCCTCGAGATACCTCGCAAGGTGTGAAATATGAATTTAGTCAATCCCAACTGAATGCTGAAATGCTTCAAGGAAAGATTGCATTACAAATCTCTCGAGTCGACGGCACAATAAACTTGTTTGATCTTTTTGAATTAACAAGTTAGCAACTTGACACTGAATCCTTTTACCGCCTTGGCTCTACTTTGCCCAATCAGCGCCGTTGTCGGGAGGCATGGATGCGTGCCATGCCAGTACGGCTTTGGTCATCCTGGCAACGCGCTGTGGATCGGAGGAAGCTAGGTTCAATTCCTCGCTGGGGTCCTGAACGATATTGTGCAACTGCGGTTCGCTTCCGTCGTACTCGCAGAGCAATTTCCAATCGCCTTCACGCATGGCAAGGTCTGGACAGTCGTCAACGCCATAGAATCGATCCCGGTCAGGCGGACGACGGAAAAAGATAGGGGCGTTCCGAGAATCCGTCGACTTGCCAAGCAACGTGTCGATCACAGATTCGCCGTCGAAGTTCACGCCTTTCGATCCGACTTTGGAAAGTGCTAGGAGCGAAGGTACCAGATCAATGGCACTAAATACAGAAGTCTTATTAACAGTCCCGGGTTCATTGTCTCGCATCAACCCGGGTCCCCAAACGACCAATGGCGAGCGAATTCCACCATCATAAAGATGCGTCTTGTGACCTTTCAACTGCGCGGCGGAACCGGCGCCTTGCTCCGGTCCATTGTCGCTGCAAACAAGAATCAAAGTATTGTCACGCAGCTTTTCACTTGCACGGATGTAGTTGAATAACTCACCGATCTGCTCGTCCGCTGTATCCAATACTCCGTGATAAAGCTGACGCTTGCTTCCGTCTCCGCGCCGCGATTCTGGCGGGAAGAATGGCGAGTGAACATCGTCGGGCCACAGATTTACATAGAAAGGCTTGTCATCGGCTTCGGCTCGCTTAATGAAGTCCATCGCCGCTTGCGTGAAGGATTCCGTGACCAAGGATCGATCTTGATAGGTAATCGTGCCACGCCCCAAGTTGTGCGAACCCAAATTGTGAGGCAGCGGCTCTCGGCCATCGTAAGCATCTTTCATCGCCAATACTCGAGGACCAAGGCCTTCGAAATTGGTTAGCGATGCATCGAAACCATATTCCGTAATCAGCGGAGCGTCACCGACGTCTCGCTGCCCACCCATATGCCACTTACCAAAGTGCCCTGTCGCGTAGCCCGCTTCGTGAAGGAATCTAGCCAACATTGGCGCCGCCGGATCCAACCACTGTGCCATCCCACGTTTGATATTGCTCTTGCGATTGTTCAAATAAGAAGTGATACGCCAGCGCTGCGGATAAGTTCCCGTTGAAATTGCGACACGCGAAGGTGAACAGATCGGCGAGTTTACATAGAACTGTTCAAAGCGAATTCCTTCTGCGGCCAGCCGATCAAAGTTCTCGGTCTGTACGGATTCGTTGCCAAAGCAAGAGAAATCCGCCCAGCCCATGTCGTCGATAAACACAAGTACGATATTCGGCTTGCCACTAACATCCGCTGGCCTTGGCTTCGCAATTGCGTTCGCAGCTTCTGATCCAGCCACCCTCTGCTTTCGGAGAGTCGGCCTATCAGGGCCGGGGAGGTTCTTCTCTCCGGCCGACATCAATGACAACCCTGACACCTGCGTCACCACAAGCGCAAGCAACAAACAAGAACATTTTCTACCGAAACGCAACATTCGCCTTACTCCGCTCCGCGGTTGTTTGATGGTCTTCTTTCGCTTCGTCGAAAGCACCGCCCGCAAGTCTTGATGGCTTCCGCTACTTTCCACGATGGAATCACACAGGGATGATGAAGTTGCAAGTAAATGTATGAAGTACCTCCCCGGGCTGTCGCCCGAACCTCCGCAAGCAGAGGGTGACTTCATAAAACGCCCTGTTCGCTTTTACTAAAAACTGCCAGCCGCTCCGCGATACTGCTTCTGCCACTGCTCAGGTTTTTCCGCTCGGTCCGAGTCGTCTTCATAGTGGTCCTCAAGACGCGTCAACTCCTTTTTCATCGCAGCGATCTGCTCCGCATAGTCCTCGTTGTTGTACTCGTTCCGCAACTCGTCAGGATCCTTTTCCAAGTCATAGAACTCCCACTCGTCGAACTGATAAAAGTGCATCAACTTGTAGCGTTCTCCTCGCACTCCATTGTGCCTTGGAACCATGTGGACCGAAGGATATTCGTAATAATGGTAGTACAAACTCTTCCGCCAATCCTCGGGCGTTTCGCCTTTGAGCAATGGCACTAACGAATGGCCCTGCATGTCCCCAGGAACCTCAGTCCCCGCTATTTCCAAGAATGTTTCGGCATAATCGAGATTCTGAATCATGTCGGTGTTCACTGAGCCAGCCTTGGTTACGCCCGGCCATTTCGCGATAAAAGGCATCTTCAGCGACTCTTCGTACATCCAGCGTTTGTCGTACCAGCCATGATCGCCTAAATAGAAGCCTTGATCGGAGCTGTAGATAAACACCGTATTGTCGGCCAACCCTGCTTCTTCCAAGTAAGCCATTAATTGCCCAACGCTGTCGTCAACCGAGCGAACGCAGCGAAGATAGTTTTTCATGTAACGCTGATACTTCCAACTAACCAGTTCCTTGCCAGTCAGATTTGCCTTGCGAAAAGCCTCGTTCTTGGGGCCATACACCGCATGCCAACGCTCCAGTTGCTCCGGTGTCATCCGTTGCATATTACGAAAAGCGGACTTGTCGGTTCCTTTTTCTTTCTTTTCGTCAAAGCCTTCGGGCGGATCCATGAAAAGATCAAACACGATGTGCATGTGCCGATCGATTTCCATCTCTTGGTTGCGCGCTGCGAAAGTATTGTCGGTCCAGCGATCGAACAGCGTCTCAGGCTCGGGAATCTCAACGTCGTCGTAAAGCTCCAAGTGACGAAGCGGAGGCATCCAGCAGCGGTGTGGTGCTTTATGCTGGCACATTAGCATGAAAGGCTTTTCTTTATCTCGGCCTTCTTTGAGCCAGTCTAGGGCTAGGTCCGTAACGATGTCGGTACAATAGCCGTTGTACTCCTTGCGACCATTCGGGGTGATCATCCGCGGGTTGTAGTATTCGCCCTGGCCTGGCAGAACTTCCCAAGCATCAAAGCCTTGCGGGTTGCTCTGCAAATGCCATTTCCCAAACATTGCCGTTTGGTAGCCAGACTTTTGCAGCAACTTGGGGAAAGTCTGCTGATCTGGATTGAAGCGGTTTCCATTGTTCATGAAGCCATTCTTATGACTGTGCTTACCAGTCTGAATGACCGCGCGGCTCGGTCCACAAATGCTGTTCGTGCAAAAACTGTTCTGGAAGACCATTCCCTGTCGCGCCAGCTTGTCGATGTTCGGTGTAGGATCGATTCCCTTGTACAGCCCATTGTAGGCACCGATCGCGTGAGGAGCATGGTCATCGCTAAATACAAATACGATGTTGGGACGATCGGCTCTAATCAACGTGTTGCAGCAGAGGATCAAAATCAAGAAAGTGAGAATTCGCATGGTGTCAATCTTCACAGCTATTGGGGGTTTGATTCTTGTTTTTCGATTTTTGAATTGAATTACTTGTCTTTGGGATCTGTTTTTTGCAGAGCACGCTTTTTTTGCTTTTCACGTTCTTGCTTCTTCAACTTGCTCAAATACTGATACATGTTGAACCGTTCCGGATGCGCCACGTCATGTTCCTCGGCCCATTTCTCCCACATCGCAACGAGATTCTCTAGCTTCTCAGGTTTGGATTCCGCCAAATCGTTCATTTCGGTTCGATCCTCGCCTAGATGGAATAACTCCCAAGGCTTCTGCCATTCTTTGACCAGTTTCCAGCCTTTCCAACGAAGTGCGGCGTTGCCTTCATGCTCCCAGTAGATCGGCTCTTCATGAATCGGCTTCGCCTCTCCACCTAGATTTGCAGCGAAGGACTTGCCGACGCAAGCAGGAATATCGCTGGGATATTCGGCCCCGGAGAGTTCAACACAAGTCGCCATGAAGTCCGGCAAGTAAGCGTGGTCGCGAACATAGCTTCCATGTTTTTCTTTTGGAATTCCCGCGGGCCAATATGCAATCATAGGTGTGCAGGCACCGCCTTCGTGCACAAAGTGCTTGTACAAGCGAAAGGGAGTGTTCGAAGCATTAGCCCAGGCCAAACCCTGCCGTATGCCAGCTGTTCCGGCTGGCGGATTCTCCAGCCACTGTTGCTTAAATTGGCCAAGCGTTCCGCCTTCTTGGCAAGCACCATTGTCGCTCAAAAAGAAGATGACAGTGTTTTCAAGTTCACCAAGCTTTTCGAGATGCTTAGTTAACTTGCCCATGTTCTGGTCGATCGAGTCGATACAGCCAGCATACGCAGCTTGAATGGAATCCATCTCATCCTGCTTTTCCTCACTCAGTTCATCCCACTTCGGGCCAACATGTGGGGCTGGAACGATATCGTCCTCAAACATCCCCATTTCTTTTTGCTTGGCGAGTCGAGTCTTCATCAACTCTTCCCAACCGCCCGTGTACTTGCCCTTGTACTTTCGATACTCTTCCATTTTGGTGTTCAGAGGCCAGTGCGGTGCGTTGTACGCAAGGTAAAGAAAGAAGGGCTTGTCGTCGACTTTGGTAGCGTCGGTGATGTAATCACAAGCGATATCGGTAAAGGTGTCCGTCGCGTAAAAATCCTCCGCTGGCTCGTAGGGTTCAACGCCGTCGGTCAGACCACGCGGAGCCTGAGGATTAAAGTAGTTGAATGCACCCGAGATACCGCCTAGGAATCGATCGAAGCCGCGATTGATGGGCCAATCGGTTTGCGAGTGATAACCCAAATGCCATTTGCCTACCATCATGGTTTGGTAGCCTGAGGACTTGAGTACTTCGGCAATGGTCGTGCAATTGTCGTTCAAGTGCCCTTGGTAAGCACCTTCAAACCCCAGCGGTCGTTCGGGCGGCTCCGTCATGTGCCCAATTCCAACTTGATGGGGATGCAGGCCTGTAATCAGGCTGGCTCTCGTCGGACAACATCGTCCCGCGTTGTAGAATTGTGTAAATCGCAACCCACCAGCAGCCATGCGATCCAAGTTCGGCGTTTCAATCTCTCCGCCATAGCAACCGATGTCAGAAAAGCCCATGTCGTCGACCAGCACTAAAACTATGTTCGGCCTAGAGGTGCTTGAATCAGGATGAGCAGCCTCAGCAAGGGCAGGGCAAAGCACAAAAAAACAAACCAAGATGCATCGGAGGTTGTAAAAACGCATTTTGAATTCAACCAGACAAGGGATATTCGGGAAGGGTGTTCTGTCCGAGGGCCAACTATTCTAGACCAAAAGTCACGACCTTGCTTAAGGCTCTTGATCAGCCCGGGAAGGCTAAAAACTGCTTAGATATCTCGAAATCCCAATTGCACGAGCAAGCAGGGACCGCTGGCGATCAAGTTCATCCCCGCTTCTTGGGCAAAAAGTATCGCTGTCTCACTCTCGGCACCGGGCTGCAGCCATACGTTATGAATTCCTAAGTCATGTGCTTCCCGTAGAACGCGCTCGGTTACAACCGGCGGCGTGATTACCGAAACAGCTGGAAGCGATGCGCTGCCAGACTGGGCCAACTCTGTCAGCGAAGGAAAGACCTTCAAGCCTTCGACCTCATGCGCTGCCGGATGGATTGGCACAACCTTCTTACCTGCCTGAATGTAGGAACGCAGCACCTTGTTGCCATACTTTTCGCGTTTCGGTGACGCGCCAATCACCGCAAAGTAACCAACAGCAAGAAAGGCTTCGATCTTTTCCGCTTCGCTCATCAACTTTCCTCACTACACATACTACAAAAAATGCCGCCCATAACGGGCGGCATAAAGCGATATCAACTTCAATTATTTCGCAGCAAAGGCTACTTCTTGAATCGGTAAATCTGATCCTTGGGATTGGCCAAGGTATAGTAAATTTCGCCTTTTTGATCTTCGCCAAAAGCGAGAACAGGAACACCGCCAGCAACGACCTGTTCATTCGCCGTTGCTTGGCCGGCATCCGCATCGTAGCTCAGAGCCCAAATCGCTCCCGTGACGTAGTCAGCGTAGATATATTTGCCTTTCAAAGCTGCGATTCGGTCACTGTTGTAGACGCGACCGCCTGTGATCGATTTGCCCGCCAAGTGGTCGTAGGCCCATACCGGTCCGATAGGCTCAGAGACTAGGCTTGGCTGCTCTTTGTTGCCAAATGGGAAATCACCTTCTCGGCGGCTCCAACCATAGTTTCCTCCCTTTTCGATGACGTTAACTTCTTCCCAAAGTTCTTGCCCAACATCACCGGCCCAGAGACGACCACTTGCTTTGTCAAATGCAATCCGCCAAGGATTGCGAAGGCCGAATGCGAAGACCTCGCCGCGAGCTCCTTCAACATCGACAAATGGATTGTCAGCAGGAATGCCATACTTGCCAGCAGAATCGCCATCAATGTCGATTCGAAGCACCTTACCCAGCAGACTGGTCACATTTTGCCCGTTGATTTGGGGATCGTTGCGGAGACCACCGTCGCCAGTGCCCACGTAAAGATACCCATCTGGACCAAACTCGATCGAACCTCCATTGTGATTCTGAAACGGTTGAGGAATCTCAAGCAGGACCTCTTCGGCCGAGCGATCCACCTTTCCGTCTTTCATCGCGAAACGCGAGATTACCGAACGGTGATTGTCTTTGTGCGTGTAGTAGACGATAAACTGTCCGTTTTCAGTGAATTTCGGGTGCATGGCCAATCCAAGCAAGCCCTCTTCATTTGCCCCCCGAGTATTCCACTGCGTTACCGTATCTCTCAGGTCCAGGACCAGCTTAGATTCTGAAACGTCAGGCTTATTTTCAAAACTAAAAATCGCACCGTTCTGAGCCGCCGCAAACAAACGATTGCCATCGCCCTTGGCGTAGGTCAATTCCATAATTCGCAGTGGACGTACTTTGTCATTTTCGTCGATTGCACTCCAACCATCCCATTTAAGATTTGGAAAGGCCACCTCGCCAGCCATCTCGAGTTTGCCAGTAATCGGTTGAGCCGCCGCGCCGGAATCGGAAAGTCGACGCACTTTAATGTTTCGATAGGAAACTAGATTTCCGTGATCCTGAAGACAAATGTGGCCCTCGCCAGCTTCGCCAAAGCCTTGCCACTTGGCGAACTTGCTTTTCGCCAATCGTCTCGCCCAGTCTTTGCTGCCAAGCTTGAATCGATAATAAAGATTTCCGTTCATGGAGACTTCGCATTGCTGCGGATGGATGCGCAAGAATACTTGATTCCACTCGCCCACAGGACGCGTCGCATCGAGCCCTCCGATGGGCTGATACATCTGATAGAGCCAGCCTGCTTTTTGGGGGTCATGCCCACTCACATTGTCTTGCACCTGAATCTCAGGACCACTTTGATAAGACTTGTTAAACTCTTCTGTCACGTGGAACATGATGCCACTGTTCCCGCCCTTGGAGATCTTGTACTCCAAGGAGAGTTCGAAGTACTTGTACTTTGCCTTCGTGATGATATCGCCAGCTTTGTTACCAATGCGGCTGATAGCACCATCCTCGACTTTCCATCCCTCAGAGACGGCTTCCTGTTTGTAGTTTCGCCATTTGTCGGTGGACGTACCGTCGAACAAGAGTTCCCAGCCACTCAATACTTCTGGCTTGGAAAGTTCGTTCGAATTAGGATCAGCAAACGCGTTGGCGGCAATTAAGCAACCCAACGCTACGATAAGTGGAGTTTGAATTCTCATGGTTACTCAGCTAGGTGGGAATTTATTCAAAAAGCTGCAAGAAGTAGTCGCCCAATTTAGTTTCCATGGGCTGTCGCGTAAAGCGCCGAAGGCCAATTCGGCTCTCCGTCCTCATCTTCGCCGCCTCCCCGACTTCAAAGCCAGCGAATTCGAGTAAGTTTTGATGAGTAACGAATGGAGGACGACTGCCGTATAAGGGTAGAAATTGGCGAGAATAGGGGGCCTATTGGCAGTATTTCCTCAAAAGCAGGACCAAATCACTGCAGCACAGTAGCAGTTAAGATAGCTTGTTAGTCTGCGGACAAAATAGTTTCTGGCAATCTCCCATCCTTTCGCCGTTCGTTTACCAATCGTCGAACGCAGTGCCTAAGTTCCTTTGAGCACTTAGAAAAAGCTTCCACTGATTTTCCAAATCCCATCATCCAACTCCTGTTCACCGCTCCATGTACTCTATGTCCAAGTTGCTTCAATTGACCGCTGATCCTTGCTCAAAATTATTCAGGCTGTTGCTTGTTTTCCTCCTGGCCCTAAATTCGATCGGCACTTCCGCGGATGGACAAGAGGCAGATCAGGATAGTGAGGAAGCGCAATCCCATGTATTGGAAGCCGCAAAAATGCTTCCACCAACCGTTATTGCTTTTGGCGAAGTCAAGAATTTGGCAGACGCCATCGAACTTGTCCTTGAACATCCGTTGCGGAACAAGATTGAGCAGTTGGCTCCCTACCAAGAGTTCCTCGAGTCACCACAGTTTTCGCAATTACAAGGCGGAACACTTGTCTTCGAAGCCGGCATGGGAATGCGCTGGCCAAGCGTTATTCGTTCCGCAACAGCCAAGGGCGTCTTCTTTGCGGCAGAACCAACTGATGAATCAGTCGCTGCGATCATCCATGCAGACAATGGGAAAGTCCTTGACAATCTCCGTAAGACTGCCTTTCCATTGATTCGTGGCGGCAAAGCAGGTACGGACGCTGACCCAGTCAAGACGGAAGCAATGGACGGTTATGATTTATACTCGATCAACGACGAGTCCTATCTGGCCGATTTGGAAGATTGGTACGTTTTGGGCAACAAGCCAGACTTCGTAAAGCAAATTGCCGCCAACCATCTTGCCAAGGATTCGACGAACACACTGGCGGAATCCGAGCGTTTTCAGCAAGCACTTCAATTTCGCCCAGAATCATTTTTGCTGTGGAGCTATGTTGACGCCAATACGATCCGTGAGTCGGGCGAAGCAGTTGCACTCTATTCTGGCAAGACCGAAAACGTGCTCATTGAGATGCTTGCCGGCGGTATTATGAGCAATCTTCTGAACACTGATTTGATTTCAATGTCGCTTCATCTGGAGGAGAACCAAGTGCAGCTCTCGTTGAAGACCCCACATGATTACTCTTGGGCAGGTGAAGATCGGGAGTATTTTTTTGGCAAAGAAGGTGATGCCAAAGCTCCGCAGCTTCCTGAAGTTGAACAGCGAGTATTCGCACTCTCAGCCTATCGCGATCTCTCCGAAATGTGGTTGCGTGCTTCCGATTTGATGAGTGACAAGGCAGTCGATGAACTTGCCCTGGCAGATTCGCAACTTGGCGTATTCTTTTCCGGAAAAGATTTTGGCGAAGACATCCTCGGGGCCTTGGGGCCGAAGATTCAAATGGTCGTCAATCGCCAGAATTTCGAGAACATTTCTCCTAGGCCGGCAATCA
>JBCCEO010000141.1:0-13165 GCA_039030255.1 Planctomycetota bacterium
GGTTGCAAGGTGAGATCGACGACGCCAAAGGCAATAAACCTTCTGAATAGCTAGCCAGTAATCCTTGATGCCACCAAACAGCCCTAAAGAGCGGTTCGGATTGTGACTGTAATCCGTGCTATCTGACCGCTTGGTGTAATTCTTGCCATATGCTTTGACGCTTCTGTCAAAAAACTCAGGATTGCAGGGGTGGCCTTTTGCAGGTTTTGTCTAGAATCGATGGATTACATTCTTATCTCGGTAGAGCCTGCAATTCCCGGAGCAGAAAATGAGCCCTCTGTTTGCGACCAGCAAATCTCAATTCAAAGGAAGAAATAGGAAGGCAAAGCAACGCAATAAGAGGATTCTTAAATGCGAAAAGCTTGAGATGCGCCGCGTTCTGGCTGCTGCTATCAACGATCCCTACTGGGAGTCTTTGGAAGCCTCCGAGGTCGATTTGACCAGTGGCGATTCGCTCGTTCAGGCACTCGATTACGAACTGTTCTCGATGAAGTCTTCCGAAGTCGAAGCGCTCTTGAAGGACGTTCCGGGCGAATTTGAGTACGAGTCGCTTGCCGAGTTGCCTGTTATTTCTATTCCAGCACCGGATGGCAGCGTCGAGAGCTATCGATTCGCTGAGACAAGCGTGATGGCGCCCGAGTTGGCGGCCAAATTCCCTAGTTTTCAAACTTTCGTCGGCCAAGGAGTGGATGACCCCACAGCGACGATTCGATTTGACGTTACGTCACTTGGCTTTAACGCAATCGTCAATTCAGGGCGTTTAGGTCACTACATCACCGAACCCTATTTTGCTTTCGGAAACCACAATGTGTACGCTAGCTACTCGCTGGGCGGACAATTTGAGGATGAGTTTTACGACTTCAAGTTAGGCGCAATCGAAATTGAAGAAGAATCTTTCGCTGAAAACGAAGACGAAAATGACGACAGCGATAAAGCTGAGGGAGAAGAAGCTGCAGGACGAAGTAACGGTAACGTCATCAATGTCTACCGAGCTGCAATTGCGACGACCGGCGAGTATACGGCGCTAGTTGGTGGTACCGTCGAAGGCGGAATGGCACGGGTCGTCACTGAAGTTAACCGTGTGAACTCTGTCTATGAGATAGAGGTGGCGACGCGGATTGAACTCGTCGCCAACAACGACCAACTTATTTACACTGATCAAAACAATGACCCTTACACGGGCGATGATCTTTTCGCGCAGTTGGGCGAAAACCAACGAAATGTTGATACTGTCATCGGTACAGCCAACTATGATGTTGGCCACGTACTCTCAACGCCCGGCGGTGGACTCGCCTATGTCGGCGTCATTGGCAATCCAGTTTATAAAGCTGGAGGAGCCAGCGGCGAAATCAATAACATTGTGGTTACATTACACGAACTTGGCCACATGTTTGGATCGAACCATACTTGGAATGGTGACGGTGGCGGTTGCAGTGCTAGGAATCACCCCAGTTTCAACGGTGCTCAAACCGCAGCGGAACCTGGTGCTGGGACAACGATCATGTCTTACGCCGGACTTTGCGGCGACCAGAACATTCAGAGAACTGCTGACCTCTATTTTCATGCCGTCAGCTTTGAAGCCATTTTGGATCACACTGGATCCATTCCTAATGTCGGAACCAAAATTAACTCTGGAAACTCCGTACCGTTTGTGGACGCCGGACGCGACTACGTCATTCCTGCCCACACGCCATTTGTATTGTCCGTAACCGCGTCGGACGCCGACGCCGATGACGTCCTAACATTCACATGGGATCAACGGGATATCGGCGTTCAACAAGATGTCAATCTGCCCGACGATGGTCAAAGTCCACTCTTCCGTTCATTCCCCGCCTCAGAAGCAACGCAACGTTTCTTCCCGCAGATTTCCGATATCCTCAACAACACACAAACCCGCGGTGAGCGTTTGCCAAGCACCACTCGTGAACTCAATTTCAGTGCGGTTGCTCGAGACAGTCGAATTGGAGCGGGTGGAGTCGCGTTGGACAACGTTCGGCTCAATGTCATCAATACAGGCTCTGGCTTCGAAGTTACCAACTTTGATACCCCGACGACTTTAAACGGCTTCTCACGGGAAACCATTACTTGGGACGCGGCTGGCACCACTGCTGCGCCTATTAGCGCTTCCCATGTGGATGTATTCTTCTCCGTCGACGGCGGGAACACCTACCCAATCGAAGTAGCCACAGAGCTGCCCAACACGGGATCTGCGACGATCGTAGTTCCCAATGCGGCCACCAACGATGGTCGCTTTATGGTTCGAGGACACGATAACGTCTTCTTCGACATCAATGATGCTTCGATCCAAGTCATCGAGGCGCCTGTCGACCTCGATCTCGGCACGCAGACTTCGACCTACGTAGAGGATCAAGTTGCTGTGCCAGTTGCCCCTGCCGCAACTTTTAGCAATCCTTCCAATGTAGATATGGATGGTGTAACCGTTGCTATCTCGGTACTCAATTCGGTGCCAGGCGATCAGATTGAATTACGAACTGGTGGGCTGATCAACTTGTCCGGAAGTTCCATTAGCTACAACGGAGTGACCGTTGGCGAACTATCCGGCTCTGGCGACAACATGTCGATTCAATTTGAGTCTGCGGCTTCCATGCCAGCGGTCCAGGATTTGATCCGAAACGTCACTTACCGTAACACGACAGACAATCCGACCGCATTGACGCGACAAGTGAACTTTTCGCTCGGTGCAAATTTGAACGATTCGATCACGGTCGATGTAGTCCCTGTCAATGACAGCCCAGTCCTGGCAGACGTTATGTTGACTCCAATCATCGAGGATTCCGCCACGCTCACGGGTGACACAGTCGAATCGCTCCTGACTTCTGCTTTCAGCGACGTCGATGAAGGATCTTCAGCCAGTGGTCTTGCCGTCGTCAGGAACATAGAGAACTTGAGCCAGGGTCAATGGTTCTACTCAACGAACAACGGAAACACTTGGGCAGAGGTTGGCGAAGTATTCTCAATCTCAGATAGCATTGTATTGCCCCCAACCGCCATGCTTGGCTTCGCCCCGGCAATGGACTTTCAAGGCACGCCAACGCCACTTGGTGTACGGGGATTGGATAACACTTACGATGGAAGCTATTCCGCAGGCTCTGCAGTCGCCTTGGAGTCGCGACATCTCCTCGTTAATGGCGCCGCATCGGTTGCAATCTCTGATGTCGGAATCCACGTAGTTAACGTGAATGACCCGCCTGTTGCCAATGTACTTTCCTACGAGCATACCTTCAGGCAAGATGAAGTCGTCGATCTGCAATTCCCTGCCAATTCATTCACAGACATCGACGACCCCAATCTCGCTTATGATTTGACGGGTCGCCAAGGACGTTCATTGCCTGTCTGGATCAACTTTGATCCATCGACACGCACTATGTCCGGAATACCTCAGAATCGTGACGTGGGCAGCTACTTACTGGATTTGATCGCCACCGATTCTGAAGGGGAAAGAGCAATCATCCCTGTCACAATTCATGTCGAGAATGTCAACGACCCGCCAACACAAGTAACGCTGTCAACTCGTGAGATCGCAGAAAATTTCTCCGGACGTCCGGTCGGTAGAGTTTCCGCTCAAGATCCAGATGTAAACGATAATCTGACTTGGAATCTCTCGGACGATCGCTTCACCGTTGTCGACAATGAATTGATCTTGCTCGAAGATCTCGACTACGAACAAGAGCAAGTTATCAACTTGTTGCTTACAGTAACCGACGATGGCAATCCTCCTTTGGCCACCAGTTTGGCAATTGGAATCGAAGTTCTCAACGAAAATGAATTCTTACCGGAGCTGGAATCGCAGGACTTTGAGTTAACCTCCGGCATGCTAGCTGGAACGTTGGTGGCAGATCTGGACGCAGTTGACCAAGACTTCGGTGATACAGTCAGCTATAGCCTCAAAGGCGATGACGCTGGTGCCTTTAATTTGGACCCGGTCACCGGTGAACTAAGTCTCGCAGCGGATTTGGATTATGTGCGGCAGGATTACTATCGCATCTTTGTTGAGTCTTCGGATGATGGCATGCCAATAAATTCAACCTTGGTTCAATTCAATCTGCATGTCGTGCCCATCAACAATTTTGCTCCAACTATGCCGAATCCACAGTTCATGGCAGTTGGAGAGAATTCAGCAGCAGGGACCGTGGTCGGAACACTCGAAGCCACCGATCAGGATGGCAATGTGCTGGAATACGAAATTGTTGAATCCAACGAATTCGTCGTAGACCCAGCGACGGGTGAAGTCACCGTTGCTCCAAATGCAAATCTCGATTTTGAGACTCAATCAAGCTACGAGTTCATTGCTCGTGTTCGAGAGGACGTCGAGCCTTACCGTACGGCGATTTCGACGGTTACCGTATCCGTTGAAAACGTGAACGATGCTCCAACCGGTGTTTCGTTAGCGAATCCGAATGCTCCAGCCTTCCGACAAGGAATCGATCTTGGTGAGCTGGTTGTCGACGACCAAGATGGTACGCCAACAACTTACACCTTCAGTTCAACAGACCCCCGGTTCGAATTTACCGGCAACACAATGCGTTTGATTGACGCTGGATTCTTCACGGCATCTGATGTTGGCGATTTCACCGTCGACTTGATGATTGTCGACGACATGGATCCTACGAACTATTCGGTTGTGCCTTTGACTTTCAACGTCTTCGATGCGGCACCTTGGACCAACCTCGCCAACAATCTAGATGTGAACCGCGATGGTGCAGTATCTGGATTGGACGCACTTGAACTGATCAATGAGTTGAATGTTAGCGGTTCACGCTTACTCTCCAGCCCACGAAGTCTGGTTGAGCAAGATCAGAACGACTGGGACGTGAATCAAGATGGCTCGTTAACTGCCATCGATGCATTGATCGCGATCAATTACCTCAACACGGGCGGCGCGGGTGAAGGCGAAGCTTACTCGGCTCCACCAGAGGAAGCAGCTTGGCTCGACGCTTTTGAAGAACTAGAGGACGAGCGACGCCGGCGGAATGCACTTTAATACGCCCTCGACATGGCCCAATAGAATCAAAGAGCACGATTTAGCGTAAGCTTAGATCGTGCTCTTTTTTTCACTATACGGATCCCGAATTAGAGAGCGCTCGCTAAAAATTGGGTGCACATGTAGTGACTATTTTCGAACTTAGGCCACTACACCTCTGCTGGCTCCGCCGCGGGCGTTATTCCGCTTCCAGTTAAATCCGCGACTAGATCGGGCGATGTCTCGCATATTCGAGCATGAAGGCCAGTTGTGATCTCGATGAATTGAGCTTCACTATCTAAGAAGGCCGCGACAATCCTAGGGTCAAAATGTTGGCCTGCACCTTCGAGGATGATTTCTCGCGCCTGAGCGTGCGTCATTGGACGCTTGTAAACTCTAGGACTAATAAGTGCATCGTACACATCAGCCAATGCAACGATTCGAGCACTCAGTGGAATTTCAGTACCCTTAAGCTTGGTTGGATAGCCCGAGCCATCATACTTTTCGTGATGCCACAGAGCGATTTCGTACGCCAGGTTAAGGAAATCGTCTTCGCCAAGACGTTCGATGATCGCTGAAATACAGTCGGCACCCAATTGGGCGTGAGTTTCCATAGTAAGCCGCTCAGTCGAATCTAGTCGACTAGGCTTAAGCAATACCGCATCAGGTATTCCGACTTTTCCAATATCATGGAGAGACGAAGCAATGCCGAGAGTCTCGATGAATTCGTCCGTCATTTGACCATCGGTGCGTTGAAGGCCCCTTGCGAGAATCGTTACAAAAGATCGAATGCGGTCTAGGTGATCGCCAGTATCGGTATCACGTGATTCTGCAAGCTTAGCCAAGCCAAAGATTGTCGCGTTCCGCGTTTTCTTGAGGCTGATGGTACGCTGTTCGACTTGTTTTTCTAAGTTCTGGTTGGCTTCTGCCAATCGATTCTCGTAACGCCCAATGACCACAAACGCCGTTGCTGTCGTCAGACAAACCACAAGAGCAACCGAGATGTACGCCAAGGGAAGAAAGGGTTGGAGGATTTCGTCAATAGCCCGCAACAACCCTGCCTCTCGTTGATGTGCCAAGACGCGCACACCAAACTCAGGAATCGGATGGACAGCGATTAGATGGTTGCCATCTTCCATTTTTGCGACACCAACACCATCAGCTGTCCGAATTCCGACAACTTTATCTCCAGTAAACAGAGGCAAATCGGCTGGCGATTCCGTCATCTGTTCAAGGTTGGGATGACACAAGATATTTCCGGTCTTCGAATCTAAGATGCACAGAAAACCGTTGTTGGGCAACTTGATTCGTTCAACCAAGTGTTGCAGCTTTACCAGGTCGGCCGAACCTTTTGAAAAATCTGTCGGCTTCAGCTCTTTAATGAACAACGAAGCCTGCTCGGCAATCTGCTGATTGTTGCTTAACACTGCAGCGCGAAGTGTGCTTTGTAGCCGCGCCGTTGTTAAATTCGAAAACAAGATGAGCACGGATAACAAGCATACGAACTGCGCACCGACCACCAACACGATTAGCATCGTGCGATTTGTAACTTGATGTGGTTTGACCAATTCGTGCATCTTAGGAAACCTAGGGGGGCAGGTTATATCCCTTACTTAGGAGCGTATAACACGCCTAGGCTGGCGAGGCTTTCACACTGAAAGGAATCCGTGCTTGCTGAGCACTCCGTTCCGATTGTGCTACTTATACGAATTAAGCGCTAGAGACTGCGTAATTCTGCCACGACGCAACGCGTTTAATCCTCCGGTCATTCCTCTCGAAGGCGAAGGAACCTGGACGTAATTGCCAGTTGAGTCCTAAAGAGGAAGCGTTCTCGCCGAGCAAAGCCTGTACCCGGAAGTTAAGAACCGACACCATCCAGCGCGCAAAATAGCCGAGACAATTCCGAAGAATTTGCACGCCAAGCACCGTGCTAACTCCTCCAGTCTGTCAGGCTATTCTACGCGGGCCCAGGTTCCTACGAATCCACAAGTTTTCTCGAAAAACGCCGTTGAAACCAGCATGGTCAAGGATTGAAGGATCTAAGGATTTTCCGCCCACGATAAAGACAAAGAGTTGTCTCAGGAGTCATTGAAGCTTCCGTTGCCGTGATTGGAAAACTGACGACTTCATTCCCGTCACTAACAACTGTAACACGTTGGCCCGACAACTCCGCATAGCCAACTAGTGCAATATCGCCAAAGAACATTGCGAGCGCAATTGGATCAATAGAATCGAATCCAGTTACCTTCAAATAGCGACTCAATTTCGCTGATTCGTTCTGCTGCGTAATATTAAATTCGCTTGCCGGCACTTCGTAAATATCTTCATGTTCAGCTTGCCAGCCGGCGAAAACCGCGTATTGGTCCTCCACCTCAAGGTTCTCAAGATTAGTCGTGAACGTGTGTGTTAATGGACCCGCAATTCCAATGTTTCGTACTTGACCTTGAGGAAACGCATAGGTGTAACGGAAAAGGTAGCATTCGCGAGGTTCGTCGTAGCTCGGCCAGTATTGAACTCGGTTGTCGACCAGTTCTAGTTGTTGTGGCGGAAAGCCAAACCTTGGTGCTTCAGCCAACCATGAGGCGAGCTCTGATTCCGCTAGAGACTCGGCTGTGCAGAAGCTGCCATCAAGTTCTTCGGTCAGACCGAGCTCCTCTGCATAAGCGACCACACGAAGTCTTGCTGCGCTGTCTGCGGCCAAATCCAGCAAACGAGATTTCCCGACCTCGCTGTCCATCCGTGCCAACGCTGCTGCCGCTTCCGTTTGAATTCTGCGGTGCGAAAGCGTGAGAGTATCCTCAAGGACTTCTTGACAATCGGAGCTGCCGATCCAACCAAGTGCATCACACAGGGAAACTGTTAAGGAGACGCTGTCGCCAAGTGCTCTTTGGACTTCTTCCACAGAGTCGCCGAATTGTTGTGGATCGCGTTCCAGCTTCCGAAGCCTGCTGACTAGCTGCTGCAGCAAGTCACTCAGCTGCTTACTTCGGTTCTTCCAGGGATGCTCCTCGAATTTACCCGCTCTTAGCGAAAAGTTGGCTAGATCTAGCAAAACACCCGTCGCAGCAGGATGCAAGTAATCGTTGCCTAATGCTTCGAAGAAATTCTCGATTGATTCCGCTGGTTTTTCCCAAAGTGGGCTTAGCGCTAGGCCGACGAGCTGCCAGTCCTCCAGCGGACTGTCCTTAATGACTTCAGCCAGCTCTCGAACCGAATCCTCATCACCCTGCATGGCAAGGATTTGCAGCAAGTGTGCACCGGCATTTAACTGGTGGATCGCAAATAGCTGCTCATAAAGTTCTGCGATGGCGCGAGAGTCCAAGACAAGGGGCTCGGTTGCTTGCAGTTGCTTACATCGTACGGCAAGTATTTGAAGTAAGAATGCAGGCTTGCCTGAGTCGGGTTCGATCTGGGTCACTAGATGCTGCAAGACACCAAGCAATGAATCCAACTCCAGTTGTGATGCAGCCAGGACCATTTGCTGGATTTCCTGACCGGAAGTTGCTGCATTTTCCCGCGATAACCACTCAGCTAAATGGTTCAACCAATTCTCCTGGCTCATTTCTTCCCCTAGTTTTTGCCTTTGCGCCTGGCCGTTCGTATCGCTGTTTGAGCCCTTAGCATCAAAAATGTGCCAATAATTTCAACCGCAATCGAGAATACCGACAAGTAGGAGGTGACAGGATGCGCTGATTCCAGCTAACATCTAAACTTCGAAAGCTTAGACAAAGTCGGAGATAACTCTGGAAGAACTCCAGATATGTTGAAGTGCTGCGTACCATGCGACGAGCTTACTCGAGTGGTTAATCTTTTGAAGATTGAGTAGTACTAACCAAGCGATTTTTTTATCAGCCCGAATGCCGTGCGGGCAGAATCTAGTTGGAAATCCTGTGTTGGAATTCCGGTTTGATAGAGCGGCCTGAAGCGACTGAGCTAATCCATCTTTAGCTCGATCGCATCAGGCCGACGCATACAACCACTCAGATTGGTTTGTTGGACTTGATGAGTCTAGCATTGGGCATTCGGGAACGAAGAGCGTTCAATAACGCTTAGACGTATTCCTATTAACCGAGACTATTGAATGCCATCTAATCATTCGGTTCCAAGATCCGACTCTACAAAGAAAACACGTACTCAAACTGCCAAGTCGAAGAAAGACGAAACTCCAAAGGATGCACCAAACGCAGAAAATGAAGTATCTTTTCGCGACTTAGACCTTTCGCCTGTCATGAATCGTGCTCTGAAACGAGGGGGATATCACCATCCTTCTGACATTCAGGCCAAGTTAATTCCGCCCGCTTTGGACGGAAACGACGTTATCGGACAAGCCCGAACGGGCACGGGTAAGACCGCTGCGTTCTCGATTCCAATTCTTGAACTTCTCGATCCACTTTCCGAATGCAAGAATCCTCAAGCATTAGTGCTTGTGCCAACACGTGAGCTCGCCGAGCAAGTTTTTCAGGAAATGGAAAAGCTTGCGCATGGATGCAAAACAGCTATCACCGTGCTTTCTGGCGGAAAGCATATGCGGAGGCAGATTCGTAGCCTGCAAGAAGGGACGCAGGTCGTCGTCGGAACACCTGGACGGGTATACGATCATATTCAACGACGCACTTTTAAGACCCACGATTTGTGGTGTGTCGTGTTAGACGAAGCAGATCGTATGCTCGACATCGGCTTTCGCCCCGCGATCGAAAAGATATTGCGGGCTTGTCCTCAAGATCGCCAAACAATGCTGCTGAGCGCGACCTTGCCTCCAGAAATACAACGATTGACGAATCGTTACCAGCAAGATCCTGTCCACATTGACTGTTCCGGCAAGAACATCTCGGTCGAAACCATCGAACAGCGCTACTTTAGTGTCGCTCAAAAAGCAAAGTACGAACTCTTACTCAAGCTCTTGGAGCGTGAGAATCCTCGTCAAGCTATCATCTTCTGCCGAACCAAACGTGGAACAGATCGATTGTTTCTTGCGCTTGAGAAGTCATTGCAGAATTTCAGCGACCTATCTAAAGCCAAGATTAGCTGCATTCATGGCGACATGAACCAACGCAGTCGCGATCGTGTTTTCAATTCGCTGCGGGCGGGCAAGGTCAATATCCTGGTAGCGACGGATGTCGTTGGTCGCGGGATCGATGTCTCTACGGTTTCGCATATCATTAATTACGATATCCCGCTTGATTGCGAAGACTATGTGCACCGCGTTGGAAGAACGGGACGGATGGGGCGTGAAGGAATCGCCTTTACGTTTGTCACCGCAGATGAAGGACCGCAACTTACGGCCATTGAAGCCAATATCAATCGCCTGTTGGAGCGGGACTCCTTCGGCGACGAGCCGAAACCGGAAGCCAAAGTAGCGGAAGTTGAGGAAGAGCCAAAGCCCAAGAAAAAGCGTCTGTTCCCAGCTCGAAAAGTCGGCGCTCGCCGACGCTAAGGCGCTTCCCCCGGTTTGACCAAACCGCCGCGCCCGACGGTTTGGCTAGGCCCCTCGACCTGAAATAGTCCGGACTTAGACTTGTCCCGTTTTTCGAAATTGACTTTTACGCGGCCCCTGCCCTCCACCGCTCGTAACACGGCTGCTTGTCAACTATCTTTTAGCAAGCGGATATTGAATGAAACAACCTGGACAAGAGCCGGAATGATCCTGTGGATGCTCAACATAAGCACAGTTGGCAACAACTCTTCATCGCCGAAACAATTGGAACTTTCATTCTCATCTTTTTCGGACTAGGCGCCGTACACGCCGCAGTTGCATTTGATGCGCAGTCAGGGATTTGGCAGATCGCGGCCGTCTGGGGCGTCGCAATCATGCTGGCCATCTACGCGGTCGGCGAGATCTCGGGAGCCCATATCAATCCAGCCATCACCATCTGCCTGGCTTGCTGGGATGGTTTCGATCGGCGTTTGGTACCAACTTACATCGCAGGACAGTTATGTGGGGCGTTTCTGGCAGCGATGCTACTTTTCGCCCTCTTCTCAGGAAGACTTGCCCAAATCGAAAAAGATTACGACATTCAGCGTGGAAAACCGGGGAGCGAAGTTACAGCAAGCTGCTACGGTGAGTTCTACCCAAGCCCCGGTCTGTTGGAAGAAAAACCCTATTCGGCCGAAGAGCACGCGCAATTGAAAGCACAAGTGCCACATGGAGTCGCATTTCTTGCTGAGGTCATTGGAACAGCAATTCTGGCGTTTGCTGTCTTAGCACTTGGCGCTGCAAAAAACGAAGGCAAACCACAGGAAAAGATGAAACCGGTTTTCGTCGGACTGACGGTCAGCCTGCTAATATCCGTCATCGCACCATTGACACAGGCATGCTTCAATCCAGCGCGTGACTTTGCACCGAGGTTGTTCTCCTCGATGGCCGGCTGGGGACAAGTCGCATTGCCCTTAGGGCAAGATTGGGGATGGCTGACAGTCTACATCGTGGCACCCATTCTAGGAGCCATCATCGGCGGCGGCATTTACAAGAAGCTGGTTGAACCAATTTACAGAGCTGCCAACTAAAGCCAATCGCTTGAAGGGAAGCAAGGGGGGGAGCACGTTTGCGTGCAATGAAATCTATTTTGGCAGCAGCGTGCGCACCAATCGGATGCCGCCAACAGACCCGGAATTGTTGGCATGAGATCTTGTGCCAGCGCTAATTCGCAACTCACTACTGTAGTCACCGCCGCTTCGCCAACTACGATGCCTGCCGGTAGGAGGTCCGGAAGGATCCACTTCAGGTGATTTTTGGTACCAGTCTTTTCCATAAAAGTCAAAACACCATTCTGCTGTGCTTCCTAGCATGTCGTGAATTCCAAAACCATTTGGCAACTTTTGCCCCACCGGTCTCAAGTAGTAATCAGAGTCATTTCGGTTTGCGCGGAACCAAGCATAATCCGACAATTCCATATGTTCGCCGTCGTTCCAGAACCGTTCCGGAGATCCTGAGCGACAAATAAACTCCCATTCTGCTTCTGTTGGCAAACGGTATCCAGTTCCTCCGCGACGCAAGATGTTCGCCCCTTGGAATGCATAATAAGGCTCCAACCCCTCTTTCGCACTCAATGCATTGCAAAACTCGATTGCATCCGAAAACCGAACCCGAACGGGACACTTCGAAGTATCAACTTCCTCCGGCATTTTGGGATACTTCTTCCTAAAATAAGTCGTCAGGTCTTTTCCGGTGATCTGCTTATAGTCCTCGACTTGCACTAAGTACGCGGAAACAGACAGAGCATTGGTCAGCTTGACCGGATGCTGGTGTGCTTGGGCTTCAAGGCCAGGCAAACTGGTTTCCAAAGCACTCTTCGGCAAGTGCTTCTCCCAGTTCTCGACCACAAAGCTTAGAAACTCTGGCGAAGTCCCCATTTCGAAAGTACCAGGTGGCACTGTTCGCATGGGTAAGCCAATTGAGTTTTTGGTTTCTACATTGACTTGCAAATACTCAGACCACTCCTTTTGGTAATCAACCGCCTGTTCTCCTGTAAAAGGCACACCCGCAAAATCAGGAGCCGAGTCAGGCCAATCGCTGCTCATGACCGTTTGAGCCTCCCAGAGCGTAATTGCGCCATTTTCGCCCAATCCTTCTACGGCAACATTGTCAATCGAACTAACTTCGGGCAGTTCAATTCGCTTCTCGGTGCCATCCTTGAAGCGGATGATAAGAATGACACCGAACAGCATGATTAGGCCAACAGACAGAACCCCGAGAGCGACTTTTGGTGCGCTAACGACCTTGGAATGCTCGCCAAGTTTATCTTGCTCAAAAAACGCCTCTAACCGTTTTGCAACTTCTTGAGCACTCTGAGGCCTATCCAATGGTTCAGTCGCCATCATCTGCTTAACCAAGTCACTCAGATTCTCAGGAATCTCATCACGCAAATCCCTGCAATCTGGACGAGGTTCGCAAGCATGAGCGACCAACTTTTGCTGGGTTGTTCTATGCTTATCGCCAGAGAAAGGTGCAGCGCCCGTCAACAGTGCGTAGAGTGTGCAACCAAGCCCGTATATATCCGATCGTGCATCGGCCTTTTTGATGTCACAAGCTTGCTCCGGCGCCATATAGTCTAGGCTGCCAAGGATGGTTGTCTCGTCCGTCAGCTCCCCGTTTACTTTTTCACGATTGGATTCGAAATTCGCCAAACCCAAATCAAGCAGTTTTATCTTTCCGCCTTGCGAAATCATCAAATTCGAAGGCTTGAC